>CANHLD010000224.1 GCA_947461325.1 Comamonadaceae bacterium | reverse complement strand
CGAATTCGTAATCAAAGATAGATGCGGGTTTGCGCTTGATGTGCAGAGTGGGTGCTGGAAACGCAGAGCGGGTTAACTGCAGTTCTACTTGCTCATGGTGGTTGCTGTAGATGTGGCAGTCGCCGCCGGTCCAGATGAAGTCGCCGACTTCCAGGTCGCATTGCTGGGCCACCATGTGGGTGAGCAGCGCGTAGCTGGCGATGTTGAAAGGCACACCCAGAAAGATATCAGCGCTGCGCTGATAGAGCTGGCAACTCAGTTGACCTTTGCCGCCAGCAACAGTCGGAGGTGCCACATAAAACTGAAAAAACGCATGGCAAGGCATGAGCGCCATTTTGGATAACTCGGCCACATTCCACGCACTGACGATGATGCGGCGTGAATCGGGATTTGTTTTCAAAGTCTGGATCACATCGCTGATTTGATCAATGTGTTGGCCGTCAGGTGTCGGCCAACTGCGCCACTGCACACCGTACACCGGACCCAAGTCGCCGTCAGCCCGGGCCCATTCGTCCCAAATGCTGACACCACGTTCTTTCAACCAGTTGTTGTTACTTGATCCGGTGAGGAACCACAGCAACTCAATGATGATGGATTTGAGGTGTACCTTTTTCGTGGTGATCAGCGGAAAGCCTTGGCGCAAATCGAAACGCATTTGGTGGCCGAACACGCTGCGCGTGCCGGTGCCGGTGCGGTCAGACTTCTCCACACCATGCATGTATACATGGCGCATGAAATCTTCGTAGGGGGTGTGGATGGTGGTGGAAGTCATGGTAAGAGTTTAATCAGATCAGCGTAACAAAACCCGCCCCGGATTCATCAGCTTTTGCGGGTCCAAAGCCTGTTTGATGTTGCGCATCAGTTGCAGCGCCACCGGGTCTTTGTACTGCGGCAAGGAGTCGACTTTCAAGCGCCCTATGCCGTGTTCGGCGCTCACCGATCCGCCGAAAGACATGACTGCCTTGTAAACCATGTCGTTCACCGCGGGTTCATGTGCTTTTAAAAATTCTGCGGCGTCCGCGCCTTCGGGGCATTGGATGTTGTAGTGCAAATTGCCGTCACCCAAATGCCCGAAATTCACCACGCGTACACCGGGCAATGCATATGCCAAAGCCACATCGGTTTGCTTCACAAACTCGGCAATGGCAGACACCGGCAGTGAAATATCGTGTTTGATGTTCAAGCCTTCAGCAGCTTGCGCCGATGAAATGCTTTCGCGCACCTGCCAGAGTTCGCGCGACTGCGCCAGGCTTTGCGCGATGACCACGTCGCTGGCGACCTGCTTTTCAAGCGCGGCTCCTAGCAGTTGCTCTAGGCGATGTTCAGCATGCGCATCAGACTCGGTGTCGCTCAATTCAATCAACACGCAGTAGGGCGCGTCTTGCCACAGCGGCACTTGTAACGTTGGGAAATGTCTGGCGACCAAGCCCAGTGCTGTTTGCGACATCATCTCAAAGCCGGTCAATCCCGCACCGAGTTGCTGCTGCGCCATGCCCAGCAAATCAACGGCTGCTTGAACGCTAGGCACAGCTGCCCAGGCGGTGCGTTGCGCGGCAGGCTTGGGAAACAATTTCATGGTGGCCGCGGTGATGATGCCCAGCGTGCCTTCGCTGCCGATGAACATATGCCGCAAGTCGTAGCCGGTGTTGTCTTTGCGTAAGCCGCTCAAGCCCGACCACACATCTCCTTGTGCGGTCACTACTTCCAGACCCAGACACATGTCGCGTGTATTGCCGTAACGCAGCACTTGCGTGCCGCCTGCGTTGCTTGCCAAGTTTCCGCCGAGTGTGCAACTGCCTTCAGATGCGAGACTCAGCGCAAACAAAAATCCGGCATGGTCGGCGGCCTGTTGCACGTGTTGAAGAATGCAACCGGCTTCTGCGGTGAGGGTGGCGTTGGCCGGGTCGATATGGCGCACTTTGTTCATGCGTTGCAAATTGATGACCACTTCGCGCCCAGAGGTATCGGGTGTGGAGCCCATCACCAAACCGGTGTTGCCGCCTTGCGGCACCATGGCTGCACCGGCAAGCGCACAGGTTTTGACAACAGCAGACACTTCGGCGGTTGTCCCAGGGCGCACCACGCACAATGCCTTGCCGTGTTCGCGGCCGCGCCAGTCGCGCTCGTACGCTGTCAAACCGTCACCTGTCAGTACGTTGACATCGCCGCAGATCAGTCGCAAGCTGTCAATCAATCTGTTCATGCTTGATCAGGCTTTTCAGACGGCTTGGGGTGAAGGGTTTCGTCAGTTTGATTTTGAGCAAGTTGCGCTTGCGCCGCCATTGCCGCATGTTGTAAGCGCCATCTCACATGCATGGCACTGGCTGCGAACAACACCAAACACAAACCCACCTCAATGGCTGCGTACAAATTGCTGGGCCAGCGGTCGCCGCTCCAGCGAATCACGCCTTCAGCGAAATACAACCACACCACCAAGGTGACCCAGCGGTAGGTGTACATGCGGTTTTTCAGCAAACCGGCCAGTGGCAGACACAAGGGCAAGGCTTTGAGCACCAGCCAAGAGCCGCCCGGCCGCAAAGGTGCCAGCCACAGTTCCCAGGCTAGGGACAAAATAATCAGGCCGAGCAAGCTACCCACCGCCAGCAGGCGGGTGAGTTGCGCGTGCCGGTGCGCGATGGAGGTAGGTGTGTTATTCGGTGGCATGATATAGACCATGATTGTCACGCATATCTCCAACTTTGTGAGCCGGTTGCGGCAGTTTCCCTGGCACAAGACGACACGGCGCTTGGGGCAGCGTTTTGCCGAAGACCGTTTGGGTCAGACGGCCGGCGCATTGACCTTCACCACCACGATTGCGCTGGTGCCGTTGATCACCGTGGCGCTGGCTGTGGTGACAGTATTTCCTTTGTTTGACCAATTTCAAAACGTGTTGCAACGTTGGTTGATTGAAAGCTTGATTCCAGACAGTATTTCGCGTCAGGTGCTGGGTTATTTGACACAGTTCACTACCAAGGCCAGCCGTTTAGGTGTGGTGAGTTTTGCGGCCTTG
>CANHLD010000223.1 GCA_947461325.1 Comamonadaceae bacterium | reverse complement strand
CCCAGCCACACACCTAAGCCCAGCGGGTAGGTGAGAAAAAGCACCAGCAAAATGGTGGCTGGCGCCATGAACACCAGACCCAAACCATTGCGGCTGTTTTGGAGTTTTTGCAGCATCAGGATTTGTAGTAACGCTCGGCGCGTTTTTGCGCACGCTGGGCCGCTTCTGAGGGCGATTTAGAACCTGAGGCGGCTTCGGCCACCATGTTGCTGACAATGAAGTCGGCCATGGCGCCTGCCGAGGCGTAACCGAGTTGACCGGCAAAACCTGAGGGGCGCATGTTTTTGGCCGAGTCACGGTAGGGCGTGTGCTTGGGGTCCACCGTCCAGATGGGGTTTTTGGCATAAGCCGCCAGTGGGTGCGACACATAGCCACCGCCTCCTTGCAACCAGGCGTCGTATTGCTCGGCTTCCATCATGAAGCGCAAAAATTCTTTGGCTGCATTGGGGTACTTGGTGTACTTGAAGATCATTTGGTTAAAGAACAAATGGTATTCAGTAGGCACGCCGACCGGGCCGACGGGGAAGGGCGCGTGTTGAATGTCTGCAGCAATGGCTTTGACGGCTGGGTTGTCTGAATTTTTGGCTGCGTAATAAATGGAAATGCCGTTGTTGGTGACACTGATTTGGTTGTCTAAAAATGCTTTGTTGTTGTTCGGGTCAAGCCAGGACAAGGTGCCGGGTATGAAGGTTTTGTAGAGCTCGCGGCTGTATTCCAGCGCTTTGACGGTTTCGGGGCTGTTGATGACGACCTTGTTGTTTTTGTCGACGATGGCACCGCCGAACGCCCAGATCAGCCAATGCGTCCAACCGCTGTCACCGGTGGCGTTGCCCAGCGCCATGCCGCCGGGTGTGCCTTTGGCATGCAGGGCTTGGAACATTTTCAAATAGCTGCCCACGTCTTTGGGAAAGCTGTTGAAGCCTGCGGCTTTCAACATGCTTTGGCGGTAAACCATGATGGCACCGCTGGCGCCCAGCGGCACGCCTATCCATTTTTTGCCGTCCGGGCGCATGTAGGTTTCGCAGGAAGGAAACCAGCCGCCGTATTTGTTGCCCAGGTAAGTGCATAAATCGGTCACATCCAACAGCTTGTCGGGGTACAGGTTGGCATCGTCGTTGGTAGACAAAATAATGTCAGCGCCTGCACCGGTGTTGGCGGCCACCGCTGCTTTGGGGCGCACGTCTTCCCAGCCTTCGGTATCAACACGCACTTCGATGCCGGTTTTTTCGGTGAACTTTTTCACGTTCGCCATATAAGCGTCGAGCTCGCCTTGCACAAAACGGCTCCAACGCAGCACGCGCAGTTTGGCGCCTTTTTCGGGGACATTGGTCCATTGCGCGTGCGCTTTGGAGGTCCACAGCATGGGGGCAACAGCAGCAGCGCCGGTGGCGATGCCGGTGGATTGAATGAATTGGCGGCGGGTGGTGTCGGACATGGTGACTCCAGGGTATGTAGTTAGGCGACCAGGGCTTTGCCGCTGCTGGCATCAAACAAGTGGGCGCGGGTGGCATCGGCTTGCAAGCGGATGGTGCTGCCGGGGGTGAACGCATGGCGCTCGCGAAACACCGAGGTAACTTCCACACCAGCGATTTTGGTGAACACTTGCGTGTCAGCACCGGTAGGTTCGACCACCACCACTTCGGTGGCCAAACCTTCGCTGTCGCTGCCTATGTCTAAGTGTTCTGGGCGTATGCCGTAAATCACGCTGTGACCTTCAGCGGCTTTGGCGTGCACAGGCATGGGAAGTTGACTGCCGTCGCTCAGAACAACCCGGCCGCCGCGCACCACACCGGGCAAAAAATTCATGGAAGGCGAGCCGATGAAACCGGCGACAAACTGGTTGGCCGGGTGGTCGTACAAATCCAGCGGGCTGCCGGTTTGCTCTACCACGCCGTCGCGCATGACGACGATTTTGTCGGCCATGGTCATGGCTTCGATTTGGTCGTGCGTGACGTAAATGGACGTGGTTTTCAACCGCTGGTGCAACTCTTTGATTTCGGTTCGCATGGACACGCGCAACTTGGCGTCCAAATTCGACAGCGGCTCGTCAAACAAAAACACCTGCGGGTCACGCACGATGGCGCGGCCCATGGCCACGCGCTGGCGCTGACCGCCGGAGAGTTGGCGCGGGTAACGGTCGAGCAAGGCGTGCAGCCCCAAAATGCCCGCTGCAATATCGACACGCTCGGCGATTTTGGCTGCCGGTTGTTTGGCCAGCAGCAGCGAGAACGCCATGTTGTCGCGCACCGTCATGTGCGGGTAGAGCGCATAGTTTTGAAACACCATGGCGATGTCGCGTTCTTTGGGCGGCATCAGGTTGACGAGTTTGTCGCCGATATGGATGTCGCCTGCCGAAATTTCTTCCAACCCGGCGATCATGCGCAGCAAGGTGGATTTGCCGCAGCCTGAAGGGCCGACGAGTACACAGAACTCACCATCGGCGATGTCGATGCTGACACCTTTGATGATGTGGGTTCGGCCAAAGTATTTCTCTACCTGACCGATGGTCACACTTGCCATGTCACGCTCCGAAAAGGGGCAATGCGCAAAGCACTGCAATCATTCGAGCATAAGCGCTTAATGGCATAAGGGTATATCAGGTGTTACCCCTTAGGATGCCTGTCATATTGAGAGCATGAACAAGCTATGCTTTCGCCTTCAACCAACTGGGAATATGACATGAAGCTATTGATTACCGGCGGAGCAGGATTTTTGGGTGCAAGATTGGCGCGTACTTTGCTCGCTAAAGGTGAATTGGCAGGCGCCAAGTTGACTCAGGTGGTGTTAGCAGACCAATTTCCCGCACCTGCAGATTTGGCTGCTGACCCTCGGGTCCAAGTGTTGACGGGACCATTGCTAGAGCAATGCTCAGGTTTTGCACAAGCCAAATTCGATGGCGTTTTTCACTTGGCTTCAGCGGTTTCCGGCGAGTGTGAAGCAGACTTTGATTTGGGCATGCGATCAAACTTAGACAGCACCCGCGCCTTGCTGGATGCGCTGCGCGCTGCGGGCAACAAGCCGCGCATGTTGTTCAGCAGCTCGGTGGCGGT
>CANHLD010000222.1 GCA_947461325.1 Comamonadaceae bacterium | reverse complement strand
GGTGTTTCGGTCTGATCAAGCGTTTGAATGCCTGCAGGTGCTGTCCGCCAGCCGGGTACGACAAGGCTGGGGAAGGTGTAGTCGTACTGTATGTAAGGCTGCGTGCTTTGAATCACGCCAGATGGAAAATTGACATGGCTCAAACCAAAACCGAACTTGCCCAAACCCTTGGCGTCGTAGTTGATGCCTACGTTACTTCGCACCATCAAGCCGCCGCCCGCTAAGCTTGCTCCGCCACGCCCGCCACCACCACCGACAAAAAGGCCTGCTTCTGCGTGCCAGTTGTCGATGATTCTTTGATTCAACTCAGCCGCTAGGCCTATGGTGATGAAGCCGCCTCGAACACCGCTAACAGCGCCATAGGTGCCTAGGCCCATTTTGACGCGCTCGCTGTAATTAAACAAAAGCGTACCGCCGACCATGCCCATGGTTTCATCGGCCGGGAGTTTCCAAGTCTCGTTCGTCAAGCGCAAAGTGGTTGGAGCAGCCGATAGTTTTTCATCTGGCAAGGTCTGCGATTGGCTTTGTGAAAAGCAGGGGGTCCAAACAAGAACTGAGGCACAGATGGCTGCGAGCCGCAGGCTGAAAGACCCATGAATGCCAAGCTTGCCGAACATAAATTTGCGGTAAATAAAACCGGAATCATGCCACGTATTTAAAAAATTAATCGTTTCAATATAAAATATCTTTTAAATAATTATTCAAAATAATATATGAATTATTGTGTCTGGTTCACCGGACTCTCAGGCTCAGGCAAGTCCACCTTGTCACTCGCCCTTCAGCAGGATCTGTCTGCTTCCGGTGTGAATGCCTGTGTACTCGACGGCGATGTTTTGCGTACCGGACTCAACCGTGACCTGGGCTTCAGCCCCGAGGACCGTGCCGAAAACGTGCGTCGCGTGGGTGAGGTGGCCAAACTGATGACCGGCGCCGGTGTCAATGTGCTGGTGGCATTGATCTCCCCCTACCGCGCCGACCGCGATAGGGTGCGCAGTCTTTTCGCGCCCGGTTATTTCATCGAAGTGTTTGTCGACGCGCCCCTGCTGACCTGCATACAGCGCGATGTCAAAGGTTTATACGCAAAAGCACAACGTGGCGAGGTACCCGCCATGACGGCCATGACCAGTCCCTACGAGGCGCCGCTCAACCCTGACTTGCATTTGCATACTGAACTGGAACCGCTTACGCAATGTTTAGCGCGAATCAAAGCACTCCTGCCGTAATCCGCTGATAGCTTTGTTCAGAGTTCATCAAACCCTCTTTATGAAAGATGCGCTTTGATGGACATGGCATACATACTCTGTGGCGCCCTGACGGGCTTGCTGGTCGGTTTGACAGGCGTAGGCGGCGGAGCCTTGATGACGCCGTTGCTCATTCTTTTTTTTCATATAGACCCGCTGGTGGCCGTGTCTACCGACTTGTGGTTTGCCAGTCTCACCAAGATGGTTGGTTTGCTGATTCATCAGCGTCACGCGCAAGTGGACTGGAGCGTGGTCAGGCGTTTGTTGCTTGGCAGTCTGCCAGTCACGGTCATCATTTTGTTGATGATTTCCACTGGCGTTGAGTTTTCCAAAAGTGTCTCTATGACACGAGGTATAGGAGCAGTGGTGCTGCTGACATCCATTGGCTTGTTTGCCTCACCATGGCTGTCAAGGCAGGCACGTCAAACACGGATAGATCAGCCGGTCGTATTCAAGCGCCTGCAAGGCCCGGCTACCACCGTGTTCGGCGCAGCGCTGGGAGCCTGTGTTGCGCTGACCTCGGTCGGCGCGGGGGCCATTGGCACGCTGGTGCTGATGCTGCTTTACCCGCTACGCATGTCTCCCAAGAAACTGGTGGCCACAGACATTGCACATGCTATGCCTTTGGCGCTGGTGACAGCCATAGGCTACACCTTGTTGGGCGTACCGGACTTTGGCTTGCTGCAACTTCTTTTATATGGGGCCCTGCCTGCCGTTATTGTCGGCAGTCTTCTAACGCAACGATTTCCTGCTCGCCTGGTGCAACTGCTGCTCGCTGGGGTGTTGCTGCTGGTGGGCTTTAAGACGGTGTTGATTTAAGCGCCAGCACTTTAAAGGGTCACGGACTCCCTAATTGGAAGTGATGTTTTGAGTTGATTTCAAATGGCATTTTGATTAAGTTTTGTAGTGAAGTTGACGCTGCCTTGCGCACTTCCTGCTGGTATCTGGGGGACTGGGGGCCGTGCTGACCAGCGAGTATTGATTGTGTCAATCTATTGCTTAGATCTATTAAATAAACTACAGTGTAGTTATGAGTATTATCAAATTTGAATGGGATGCCAGAAAGGCCTCTGCAAATGAAAAGAAACATGGTATTTCTTTTGATGAAGCTCGAACGGTTTTCTTTGATGA
The DNA here is from genome assembly GCA_947461325.1 of Comamonadaceae bacterium. Taxonomy (GTDB): domain Bacteria; phylum Pseudomonadota; class Gammaproteobacteria; order Burkholderiales; family Burkholderiaceae_C; genus Limnohabitans. The sequence goes on along the minus strand of CANHLD010000222.1, from coordinate 686 downwards.
GCACGCCAAGTTGATTGATGACCCTGATCATTCCAACGATGAGGACAGGTTTGTACTACTGGGCTTGAGTAGCTCACTCAAAGTTGTGTTGGTTTGCCATTGCTATCGAGATAAAGGGAATGTAATCCGAATCATTTCTGCGCGAAAAGCTTCACCCCATGAATCTAAGCAATATCGATAAAAGGTGCACTATGAGAAAAGAATACGATTTCAGCAAGGCTCGCAAGAACCCTTATGCTACTCAGCTAAAAAAACAGATCACTATTCGTCTGGACGAGGATTCGATTGGATACTTCAAGTCGATCTCTGAACAGGTTGGAATCCCTTACCAAAGTCTGATAAATCTTTATTTGCGTGATTGTGCTGTTCACAATCGCAAGCTAGATCTAAGTTGGAAATGAATCAACAGCTACCTGCCTTTATTATCGGCTGTCTGCTGTTGGTGGGCTTGAAAACGCTGACGATATAAATATCATTTAATCACTTGAATCATTAGATTATTGAGTCCGGCGCTGGCGTCGCGCCCAGGCCACACGCAGCATCCAGCCTGCCTTGACCACGCCGTACCCCAAAACTGCAGAACCCACTGCGAACAAGCCCATGCCCAGCATGGTCGGGCCACCATAAGTCTTCAACATATCCCAGTTCAGGTTCTCCATTCCAGCGGGAGCGGGCGCGGTCACACC
>CANHLD010000221.1 GCA_947461325.1 Comamonadaceae bacterium | reverse complement strand
GACCGCTTTGCAGACCAGTTACTGTCGCAGGCACAGCGCCACGGATTGGTGATCGGTCGCTGAAGCGATTTCTACGCCATGCGCAAAAACCGTTTTTCACGCGAACCTGAAGTCGATCCTTTTTATGACATGTTGTTCAATATGTTGATCGCCTTTGTGTTTTGTTTCATCATTGCTTTGCTGGCCATGAACCCCAAGGCCACCAAAACCGGAGACATTCCCGCCAAAGCGGAATTCATCATCACGCTGTCTTGGCCGGACATGGACCCGAACGATTTGGATTTGTGGGTGCAAGGCCCTTCTGGAGAAAGTGCTTGGTTTCGTAACCGCGAGGTCGACCTGATGTATTTGGATCGTGATGATCGCGGCAACTCCAACAACACCATCATGGTCAATGGCCGCAAGGTCATCAATCCCTTGCGCCAAGAAGTCGTCACGATTCGCAGCATCGTGCCCGGCGAATATGTGGCTAACGCCCATTACTACGAGACCAAAGACATAGATAGCAACGACCCGCGCGCAGGTCAACCTGTGGAGGTCAGCATATCCATCATCAAGGTCAACCCCAAAGCAGAAGTCGTGTTTTACGGTCAAGCCACTTTGGAAGGTCGCGGAAAAGAAACGACTTTGGCGCGATTTACTGTTACCCCCGACGGTGGCGTTGACAATGTCAACACCATTCCCAAAACTTTAGTGAAATCTTTTTAATATGACGCTGACTCTCATCATTGTCTTTGCACTCATTGCATTGCTGCTTGCTCTGGCCCTGGTTTACTCTCAGTGGCCACGTTGGCTCAAGGGCCTGCTGGCTATCGCCGTCAGTGGTTTTTACTTTTATGGATTTTCAGCGGTGCACAGCTTGCTGGGCATCCCAAGCAGTGACGCACTGCCAGAGCGGTTTGTTGTCCTCGCGGCCTTAATTGATGAACCTCGCGCCAAATTTCCCGGGGCTTTGTACATGTGGGTGACACCTATTGAAGAAGGTAAAGGATTTTTACAACCCCGTGCTTACCGATTGCCCTATACACGAACGTTGCACGAGCAAATTTCCGATGGCATGCGTAAAGGCCGTGAGGGCGTTCCGCAGATGGGCACTGCCGAAGTCAAACCAGGCAATGGCAAAGGTGTCAGTTGGCTCAACCCAGGCAGTGACGAGCAAGAAGTAAAAATCATGGATTTGCCCACCCCACAGGTGCCTGAGAAATGAAGTTGCGTATTTCTCTCCTAGGCACTCTCGCCTTGGTCAGCTTGACAGCTTGTGACCAACCTGCCAATGACAACCCGCTGTTTCCCCTGGCCGCTGGCAAACAATGGACCTATCAAATCGAAACTGTGTACGACGCGCCGGACGCCAAAACCACCACGCTTACGCTGGAAATTCGCAACCTAGGCAGTGCCCAGTTGAGCGATGGCAGCCAGGCTTGGGTCAGACGAAGTAACAACGGCCACGAATATTGGCTGGTCACCGACAACACAGGCATCAACCGTGTGGCATTGAAATCTCCCTCTAAAGAGCAAGCGTTGATGGACATTGAACCACGTACCGTCTTACCTGCTGTCTTGGCGGTTGGCAGCACTTGGACTAACACCACAGTGCCCTATTTCTTACGCAGACGAAATGAAAAGCCGGCGGAATTTCGCTACTTGAACAAATACAAAGACCTTCCTATGGTGTTTAAGGTGGTCGATATGGATACGGCATTACAAACACCGGCTGGAAATTTTGAACACTGTGTTCGTGTAGATGGCAGTATGGAAGTGATGTTGTGGCACGACGAAGCATTCGCCTACAAGCCCACACCTATCTTGTCTCGCGAATGGTATTGCCCGGGCGTGGGTCTGGCACAAGTTGAGCGAGTCGAACCCACCACCGCTAAGTTATTTCAAGGTGGCTCCATGCGCATGCGCTTGTTGTCCTACCGCTGAACACGAAACACATATTTGTAAGGCTCTATTAAGCTCTTGTAAGCAAGCCTTAAGAAATCGATATTGGTGATGACAACCAACGCCCTCGGATTGTCTCTTTTTGAGAAATTTAGGAATAACAATAACCCGACTAGGGTTTGCTCTAGGGCAGGTCTTATACAAGTCTAGCAAAATCATCAAGTTAGTTGTATTTCCCTTTGATAAACCCTGAAGGATTTTTTGTATGAAACTTTTGTTCAAATCAGTTGCCATGGCCGCCGCCTTGGGCGCTGCCTCACTGGCAAGCGCACAAAGTTGGCCGATTTACGGCGGTGACGCTGGTAATCAGCGCTACAGCAACGCTACTCAAATCACACCCGCAAACGTCAACAAGTTGAGCGTTAAATGGGCGTTGCAATTGGGCACCAACCGTTCGCAAGAATCGACCCCTATTCTGGTGGGCGATACCCTGTATGTGACTTCTTCATTTGGACCCAAAAACGTTTTTGCTGTGAATGCAAAAACGGGTGAAGTCCGCTGGAAGTATTCTCCTGAAATGCCAAAAGGCGTTGATCAGTACGCTTGCTGCGACGTCAACAGCCGTGGTGTGTCATACAACGACGGCAAGATTTTCTTTGGCCGACTCGATGCACAAGTGACTGCACTTGACGCAAAAACAGGCAAGGAAATCTGGACTACTAAAGTAGTCGACTACACACAAGGTTCAGTCATTACTTCTCCTCCTACACTGGTTAAAAACCTGCTCATCACCGGTTACGGTGGCGGTGAATACGGTGTACGCGGTGCCTTGGTTGCTTTGGACCAAGCCACTGGCAAGGAAGTATGGCGCACTCACACTGTGCCAGTGGGCAATGAAAAAAATGCTGACACCTGGAAGGGTGATACCGGCAAAACAGGCGGCGGCGCTGCTTGGTTCATCGGATCCTACGACCCCAAGTTGAACCTCGTTTACTACGGCACCAGCAACCCAGGTCCCTGGACTGCAATTGTTCGTGGCAACGACTCATCTGACGTCGGCAAGTTCACCAACCTGTACACCGCTTCAGTGGTGGCATTGAACCCCGACACAGGCAACATCGTGTGGCACTACCAGTTCACACCCCATGATGCATGGGACTATGACGGCGTGAACG
>CANHLD010000220.1 GCA_947461325.1 Comamonadaceae bacterium | reverse complement strand
TTGTGCAACGCCTTGCCCGGCGTGATGGTCGGCCTCTTGCATTCGCGCATGCCGCAAGCCGAGAAAAAAGCCGTCATGTCCTTGTTTGTGCAAGGCCAAATGGGCGTGCTGGTCAGCACCACGGTGATTGAAGTTGGTGTCGATGTGCCCAATGCCTCGCTGATGGTGATCGAGCACGCCGAGCGATTCGGTTTGAGCCAATTGCACCAACTGCGTGGTCGGGTCGGGCGCGGTGCCGCGGCGTCGGCTTGCGTGCTCTTGTATTCGCTGGGCGAACATGGGCGACTCAGCGACACGGCACGGGCTCGTTTGAAGGCGATGGCCGAGACCGGCGACGGCTTTGAAATTGCCCGGCGCGACTTGGACATACGCGGCCCGGGCGAATTTTTAGGTTCGCGCCAAAGTGGTGCCGCCATGCTGCGGTTTGCCGATTTGGCGGTGGACATTGAGTTGTTGCAATGGGCGCAGCAACTCGCGCCTGTCATGTTGGACCAGTACCCGCAAAACGCAGCGCGCCACGTGGAACGCTGGTTAGGTGGAAAATCTGATTTTCTGAAAGCCTGAACACACCATGACACTGACCGAACTGAAATACATCGTTGCCGTGGCGCGTGAAAAGCATTTCGGCCGCGCGGCCGACGCGTGTTTTGTGTCGCAACCGACGCTGTCGGTGGGCATCAAAAACTTAGAAGAGGAATTGCAAGTCAAACTCTTTGAACGCAGCGCCAACGAAGTGGCGGTCACGCCCTTGGGCGAAGACATCATTCGCCAGGCGCAAAGCGTGCTCGAGCAAGCCGCCAACATCAAAGAGATTGCCAAGCGCGGCAAAGACCCGTTGGCTGGGCCCCTGCGCTTGGGTGTGATCTACACCATCGCGCCTTATTTGCTGCCCGAGTTGGTTCGCCACAGCATCGACATGTCGCCGCAAATGCCATTGATGTTGCAAGAAAATTTCACCGTCAAATTGCTGGAAATGCTACGCACTGGTGAGATCGATTGCGCCATCATGGCCGAGCCGTTTCCCGATACCGGCTTGGCAATTGCACCGTTGTATGACGAACCGTTCATGGCGGCGCTGCCCAGCAGCCACCCGCTGGCCGGGCGCGAATCCATCAGCGCCACTGAACTCAAAGCCGAGACCATGTTGCTGCTTGGCAATGGTCACTGTTTTCGTGACCATGTGCTCGAAGTCTGTCCCGAATTCGCACGCTTTTCTAACGACACCGAAGGCATTCGCAAAAGCTTTGAAGGCTCGTCGCTGGAAACCATCAAACACATGGTGGCCGCCGGTATGGGCGTGACCGTGGTGCCCAGACTCAGCGTACCCAAAGACGCCTTGCTGTCCACGGGTAAAAAGAAAAAATCGCTGGACACTTATGTGCGCTATCTGCCCATCGTCGAGGGCAATGACGCACCGCCGACGCGCCGCGTGGTGCTGGCCTGGCGGCGCAGTTTCACCCGCTACGAAGCCATTGCCGCTTTGCGCAACGCCATCGTGGCCAGCGAGTTGCCCGGCGTGATGCGACTGTCATGAACCAGGCTGACCCCCACATGCCGAGCTGGCGCCAACAGGCCGCGCTGTACTTGGACCTGATCCGCTGGAACCGGCCCGCCGGTTGGTTGCTGTTACTGTGGCCCAGCCTGAGCGCTTTGTGGCTGGCGGCCGGTGGGTTTCCGGGTTGGCATTTGCTCACGGTGTTTGTGTTGGGCACGGTGCTCATGCGCAGCGCCGGTTGTTGTGTCAATGATGTGGCGGATCGTGAATTTGACAAGCATGTGAAACGCACGGCCAATCGGCCGGTGACCTCCGGTGCGTTGACTGTGCGCCAGGCGTTGACGGCGGGTGCTGTGTTGGCCTTGTGTGCGTTTGCTTTGGTGCTGACCACCAATGCCGTGACCGTGGTCTGGTCCTTTGTTGCATTGGCGGTCACCTTGGCCTACCCCTATGCCAAACGCTATGTCGCTATGCCGCAAGCGGTGCTCGGTATTGCATTCAGTTTCGGCATTCCCATTGCGTTTGCCGCGGTCAATGGCGGACCGCTCACTCCTATGGGTGTCTGGCAGGCGGTGCCACCGCTGGCCTGGGGTTTGTTGGTGATCAATATATTTTGGGTGCTGGCGTATGACACCGAATACGCCATGGTGGACCGCGACGATGATTTGCACATCGGCATGAAAACCTCGGCCATCACGCTGGGTAAATACGACGTGGCCGCCGTGATGGGTTTTTATATTGTTTATTTACTGGGTATGTTGTTACTGCTCAAACCACTCAACTTGGGTTGGCCGCATTGGTTTTCGATTGAGATCGGCGCGGTACAGGCGTTTTGGCATTTCGGCATGATTTACAAACGCCAGCGCGAAGGTTGCTTTCGCGCTTTCCGCATGAACCATTGGCTGGGCGCGACCTTGTTCGCCGGTATAGCAGGTGGGCTGTATTTGAAAACCCTGGCTGCGCCATTGGCCTAGCTTGGCCTGCCAAACAACTGAGCAGGTAAAGAAAAAGCCACCCGCAGGTGGCTTTTGTTCATGAAATCTAACGTATCACTTGGCTTTCTTGTGCAATTTCTTTTTGCCTTTTTTCTTGGCCATGATCAGGTGATCGGCGTCGAAAGAAGCGGCAGACACAGTGCTTACTTGGGTGAAAGTTGAAACAGCAGAAGCGGCTTGTGCGGGAGCAGCCAAGCATGCAAGCACGGCAGACAAAGTGATTAAAAGAGTTTTCATGGTTGAAGGCCTTGTGTAAGTGTGATCTGGAAAGCTGATTGTGACACCAGCGCAGTGGGGTTGAAGAGAGGACTAATCTTGGTCGAACAGGTGGCCCATTTCGATAGACCTTTGGTGCGCCGCTTGCATGGCTTGGGCAATCGTGTGGTCAAGGTGGTGATCTTGCATGCTGGTGATGGCCGCGAACGTGGTGCCGCCTTTGGAAGTGACTTTTTCGCGCAAAACTTCAGGTGACTCGTTGCTGCTGCTCGCGAGTGCTGCCGCGCCAGTGAACGTACCCACTGCCAATTGGTGCGCTTGGGCAGGCGTCAAACCCATCCTGACCCCCGCCTTGGTCATGG
>CANHLD010000219.1 GCA_947461325.1 Comamonadaceae bacterium | reverse complement strand
TCTTTAGTGACTTCAGAGCCAGCAAGCTGGGCTGGATGGAGATCAAAACACCGGGTCTTGAAATTCATTCGCTGATCAGTAAAGCCAATGAGTTGTTGCAACCCGCTGCAAACGATGCGCCAACCACTGTTTATCCAAATGCCTCTAAACCTTATTACAGCAAAGCCGAGGGCATTCTTATGGATAAGTATTTGGATGAAACCAAGCGGTTTGTGATGGAGGATGCCTACAGATTGGCGGGCTTTCAAACCCGAGGCTTGACCTTGAACCCCGCAGTGTCGCGTTTTTGCAGTGACCACAACTGGGATTGTGTGAGCGCAACCATCCACAAGCCACCCGTGGTTCAGCATTACCACATCGATGAACAGGCCAATTGCGGTTGGATGTGTTCCGGAAATCCGATCACATCAGGCGGCGGATTTGACCCCAGAGGTTGGGGCGAAAGCCATGAACTCGGCCACAACCTGCAAAAGTTCAAAATCTACGATGGCATGAGCGGTGAGGTTTCCAACAATATTTTTCCCATGCACAAAAAGTGGCGTATGCGAATGGAGTTACCTCGCGCTGCTATCGGTTATGGCAATGAATTACCAGATACACAAGTGGTTTTTGACATGCTCAAAAACCGGTTCAAGGACAGCAGTCTGAGTACAGATCAAAAAGTAGAGCAGGTGCGATCTGATTTGTGGAGTAATGCCGCTTATGCAGCACAAAACCGGTTGCGGCTTTACTTTTATCTGCAATGGCCTCTGATTTACGCAGAAAAATTAAAAGCCCAAAACCCTTCATTAACCGATGCTGAGGCTGTGGAAGCGGGTTGGGATGTGTTTTCTTTGCTCTATTTGAATTTGCGTCAAGTAGAGGCGGCTTCGGATGCCGATTGGCCTGTGGTGAAGGGCAAGCTCGGCTTTGGTTCTTACACGTCTAAACCTGCGACTTCCAGCGCCGCTATAGCAGCAGATTTCCCTCATCACGATTACATGCTGGTTGTCCTCAGCCTGATCACCGGAAATGACCAGACGCCGATATTTGATCTTTGGGGCGTCAAAACCACTCCAGCCGGCAAAAGCCAAGTGGCGGCAATGGGCCTGAGCCCTCAGCCGGTGAAGTTTTACGCCACCCGTTGCGCTGATGACTTCAGGGGTTTTCAGGCGGTTGATTTGACCCAGTCGAATCCCCTGTTTCCTTGGCCAAATGAGTTCAAGCTTTCCGACAATGACAACCAAGCCGGTACCAAGCAAACGACCCACAACAGCTATTGCAAAGCATTAACGCAGTGAGTTTGTGACTGAATTGTTTCTCGAATTGGTCAGTGTCCGGTGTGCGGTTTTTCAGTCTGCGATGCCGGGCACCACCTGGCTGAAGCCGCCGTCCACATAGGTGATTTCAGCAGATACACCGGCTGCCAAATCTGACAGCAAAAAAGCCGCCACGTTGCCCACGTCTTCGATGGTGACGTTGCGGCGGATGGGTGACTGAGAAGCCACGACATCCAAAATCTTGCCAAAGCCTTTGATGCCGGATGCGGCCAGTGTTTTGATCGGTCCGGCGCTGATGCCGTTGACCCGCATGCCGCGTTTGTGGCTACCCAGCGATTCGGCCAAATAGCGCACCGAGGCTTCGAGCGAGGCTTTGGCCAAACCCATGGTGTTGTAGTTGGGCACGTTGCGCAAGGCGCCCAAGTAGGTAAGGGTCAACAGCGAGGCGTTGTCATTCAAATACGGCAAAAACGCTTTGGCCATGCCGGGGAAACTGTAGGCGCTGATGTCGTGGGCAATGGCAAAGGCTTCGCGGCTGAGGCCATCCAAAAAATCACCGGCAATGGCTTCGCGCGGTGCAAAGCCGATGGCGTGCACAAAACCGTCAAACTTCGGCCAGACGCCAGTCAAACCTGAGACCAGGGCCGCGATTTGTTCGTCGCTGGAGACATCGCAATCAAATACCAGGCTCGAGCCGAAATCGGCGGCAAATTCGGTGATGCGTTCTTTGAAGCGCTCGCCTTGGTAGCTGAATGCCAACTCAGCCCCTTGCGCATGGCAAGCCCGGGCAATACCGTAAGCAATGGAACGGTTGGACAAAACGCCGGTGATTAATAATTTTTTACCCGCTAAAAACCCTGATTTTGATTGCACGTGGAAGCTCCTGAAAAATCTTGCAGAATTGTCGCATGCGAATATTTCTGACTTTGGCCCTTTGCTTGCTGATAACTCCTGCCCGGGCAGGCCATGCCTATGCGCAGTTCGGCGACATCCAATACCCGCCCGGCTTCAAGCATTTTTCCTATGTCAACCCGGTCGCGCCCAAGGGCGGCAGCATCGCCATGGTGTCGCCGTCACGCGCCTCCAGTTTTGACAAATACAACCCGTTCACCCTCAAAGGCACGGCGCCCCCGGCGATCAACAGTTTGATGCTGGAGACCTTGTTGATCGGTAATTTTGACGAACCGACTACCGCTTACGGTTTGCTGGCTGAGGACGTGACCGTGGCCGCAGACAAACTGTCGGTCACCTTCAAGCTCAACCCCTTGGCGCGTTTTCACAATGGCGACCCGGTGCTGGCTTCTGACGTGAAGTTTTCTTTTGAGCGACTCACCAGCAAACAGGCCGCGCCGCAGTTCCGCACTTATTTCAGCGAAGTCAAAGCTTTGAACGTCATCGGTGAACGGGAGGTGCGGTTCGATTTCAAACGTGCCAACGCTGAATTGCCTTTGATCGTCGGCGGCATGCCGGTGTTCAGCCAGAAATGGGGCGTGGACAAACCTTTGGACCAAGTTGTCACGGACATTCCCATCGGCAGCGGCCCCTACAAAATTGGCAAAGTCGATTTCGGCAAAGACATTGAATATGTGCGTGACCCTAACTACTGGGCGCGCGACTTGGGTGTGCGCAAAGGCATGTTCAATTTCGACCGCATCACCTACAAGATGTACAAGGACACCACCGCGCAGTTTGAAGGCTTTAAAGCAGGCGAGTTCGATTACATACAGGCTTTCGTGGCACGCGAATGGGCGCGCGGCTACAAGGGCAAGCTGTTTGACAACGGGACGCTGATTAAAAAAGAACTCAAGCACGGTAACGCCGGGGA
>CANHLD010000218.1 GCA_947461325.1 Comamonadaceae bacterium | reverse complement strand
GAAGAAGAAAAAATCACCGCCTATTACGGTGCGGGTACCTTGTACGCCACACCCGAACGTCAGGAGCCACTGTTTTGAACGTCAATCCTCACCACGAACACGAGTTCGAGGCAGCGCCCGGGCTGCCCGAGCCCTTGCCAGCGGATGAACGTCTGATTTGGCAAGGCGCACCGCAATGGGGTCAAGTGGCTGTGCATGTCTTTCATGTGCGAACCTTGGCCATCTATTTCGCGGCCATGATGCTGCTGCAGGCCACTTACCTGTTGGGTGAACCTGAGCGCAATTTGTTCAAACCCTTGTTGCTGAGCGTGGTGCTGAGCGTCATGGCGCTCAGTATTCTCAGCCTCATGGCATGGCTGACTGCGCGTACGGCCCTCTACACCCTCACCAACAAGCGGGTGGTCATGCGAATTGGTGTTGTGCTAACGCTTACCTTCAATTTGCCTTTGCGCATGTTGGCGGCGGCCTCACTCAAAACCAATCCTGATGGCACGGGCGACATCGCCCTCAAATTGGCTGGCAATGACCATATCGCTTGGCTCAACCTGTGGCCACATGCACGTCCTTGGGCGCTGCGTCACCCCGAACCCAGCTTGCGCTGTATTGCGGATGTCGCCAGTGTGGGCGAGCGCGTCTTGAAAGCTTGGCAAGTAGCCAATCCTCATGTGCCTGTCATGTTGGGCGACATCGCTCCCCCTTCAGTTCAACACCTCCCTGCGAACACTTCACCTGAAATTGCCGCATGAACACGCTCGCCAACAACGGATTGCCCGGACGCCACGCCCTGACCGGCTGGATATTTGTTGGCTTTTTATCCAGCGTTTTTTTGGTCGTTGCTTTGCTGCGTGGCCAAGGCATGGAAATCCCACAAGACCACAGCCCCATCAACTGGCAACGAACGCTGCGCTTTGAAGACCGCCCCAATGGCGATGTGGCCGTCATGGACGGTACGTCCGCGGTTGAAATCACCCGCTATGTCGGCGAGCAGGGATTCGTTCGCGGCATTCTGCGCACCTTGTCGCGTGAGCGTATGCGACGCGGCATAGGCTCGGGTCCTGTGTTTGAGTTGATCGGCCATACCGATGGTCGTCTTACCTTGCTCGACCCTGCAACCGGACAACGCATCAACCTTGAATCTTTTGGCCCCACCAATATGGCTTCTTTTGCCATGTTGCAGCCTGCTCCCAACCCCGTGACCACAGCCTCTCAGGAGTAAACCATGACCACCACCGCATCCTTGGAATTCGACCACGTAGAGCTGCTCATCGGCAGTGTGGAGAGCGCCGCCGACGCCAACGCCAAGGCAGTTCGCAATACGGTGCTGAGTCCGCGCTTTTACACCACCGACTTCAAAGCCATGGACCGATTGAACATCGAGTCTGTGCGTACCGAATGGGACGTCATGATGAAAGAGTACGAGGGCGACAACAACCACGATCACTTCCAACGTGATGCGCAGTTTGCCGAGGAGGTCAAAACCCTGATGCCCCAACTCTCGCCCGAAATGCGTCAAGAGTTTTTGGACTTCCTCATCAGTTCACTCACCTCAGAATTTTCGGGTTGCATTTTGTACAACGAGATTCGCAAGAACATTGACAACCCCGATATCAAACAACTGATGACCTATATGGCGCGTGACGAATCGCGCCATGCGGGTTTCATCAACCAGTCTTTGAAAGACTTTGATTTGGGCATCGATTTGGGTCAACTCAAACGCACCAAGGCCTACACCTTCTTCAAGCCAAAGTACATTTTTTACGCAACCTATTTGTCAGAGAAGATTGGCTACGCACGCTACATCACCATCTTCCGTCAATTGGAACGCCATCCCGACAAACGTTTTCATCCCATCTTCCGATGGTTTGAACGCTGGTGCAATGACGAGTTCCGCCATGGCGAATCTTTTGCACTGATCATGCGCTCACAGCCCGAATTACTGCGCGGCGTGAATTTGTGGTGGATCAGGTTCTTCATTTTGGCGGTGTATGCCACCATGTACGTTCGCGACCATACCCGCCCACTGTTACACGAGGCCATGGGTTTCAAATCTACCGAGTACGACTACGAGGTGTTTCGCATCACCTCGGAAATCGCCCGCCAAGTATTTCCTGTGGAAGTTGACATCGACCACCCCACCTTCCGTGCCTGCATGGAACGTTTGGTTGAACTGTCGATTGCCAATGCCAAAGCCAAAGAACGCGGTGGTGTACTGGGCTTGATCGGTCAAGCCAGCAGCGCTTTGGCTGCGGTCTGGACCTTTGGTCGCTTGTATTTCCTTCCAGTCAAGCGCAACAACCTGCCTGCCCAGGTACGGGTTCAACCCGCTTGGTAAAGCAACTGGCGCATGTCTGACTTCTTCTCGTCCATTCTGGGCGCAGCCTTGTTCTCTGTGTTCAGCTGGTGGCTGGGCACGGGAGCCATTCTGTGGCTGGTGCGTTTGTCCCCAGCAAGTTTTCGCTGGAGCATGTTTGGACTGAGTTTTTTGTTGGGCTTAAGTTTGTGGACAGCTTCCATCAGCATGCGCTCGCACACTGTCTTGAATGCCTACATCGGTTTTGTCAGTGTCATCGCCATGTGGAGTTGGCATGAGATGGCGTTTCTGACCGGTTGGCTCACCGGTCCAAGGCGTGTGGTGTTAGATGCAGGTTTGAATTTTCACCAGCGTTTTGTGCAGTCTGTGCAGGTTTTGTTGCACCATGAATTGGCCTTGATTTTCAATTTCGGCTTGCTCGTGGTCTTGCAACAGGGTCACCCTAACCACATGGCCTTGTGTACCTTTGCGCTGCTGTGGTGTATGCGCCTGAGCGCCAAGCTGAATTTGTTTTTTGGTGTTCCCTTTGTTGGCGAGCAATATTTGCCCTTGCATTTACGCTACATCGGCAGCTACTTCAAAAAGGCTCCCATCACTTGGTGTTTTTACCTCACCATGGGCGTGTCATGTCTGACCTGGGGCTGGATGGTGTGGGAAGTGCAAAGCGGTCTGGTTTTGGTCAACGCCGCATGGGTTTTATTGTCTTCATTGCTGGGTCTGGCCATCATTGAACATTTGCTGATGGTGTTTGCCCTTCCTTTGCAAAAACTGTGGGGCTGGGCCATGGTGCGCAGTCCCT
>CANHLD010000217.1 GCA_947461325.1 Comamonadaceae bacterium | reverse complement strand
TTGCCGATGGTGCTGTGGTGGTGTTGGGTGGCTTATTGTCCGACAACTACAGTGACAGCAACCAGCAAGTGCCAGGGCTGGGCAGCATTCCTTTCTTTGGTAATTTGTTTAAAAGCGAAAGCCGCTCGCGCAGCAAAAATAATTTGATGGTGTTCTTGCGACCTGTGGTGGTCAGGGATGACATCAGCGTCGAGGTGCTCTCCGGCGGTCGCTATCAGGACATGCAAAATTTACAAATTAAAGCAGCACGCGCGCCCACCTCAACCCTGCCAGTGGCCAACGACCAGGTGTTACCTGCTTTTCCGGGCAAAGCCGCCAGCGCACCGCCCTCTGTAACGCCGATCAGTCAACCGTTGCCCGAAGCTGCATCCTCGGTGGTGATCACGCCACTGCCAGCGGCGAAATAAACATGCGCCACCCTCTGCCCTACGCATTCGCCCGCAGCCAGCAACTGCTGCTGGAGGATGACGGCGTTTCCTTGACCCTCTGGTATGCACACGCACCGGCCGCCTCGGCATGGAGCGAAGTGCTGCGCTGCCACCCAGTACAACATTTCCAGCAAACCGACGCTGCCACGCTGGCACAACACATCAGTGCCAGTTACGCCGGTGCCGAGTCCAGCGCTGCACTGGTGATGAGCGAGGTCGAAGGCGAGGCCGATCTGGCGCGCATGATGCAAGAACTTCCCGCAGTCGAAGATTTGCTGGAGGCGTCGGCCGACGCACCCATCATCCGTATGCTCAACGCCTTGTTGATGCAAGCCGCGCGCGACGGCGCCAGCGACATACACATTGAAGCCTACGAGCGCTTCTCCAGCGTGCGTTTTCGCATCGACGGCAGCTTGCGCGAAGTGGTCAATCCGCACCGTGGATTGCATGCGGCGCTGATCTCACGTTTAAAGATCATGGCGGATCTGGACATTGCCGAAAAACGTTTGCCGCAAGACGGGCGCATTTCTTTGCGCTTAGGTCAACGCGCCATCGATGTGCGTGTGTCCACCTTGCCGGGCACACATGGCGAACGCGCCGTGCTGCGTTTGCTGGATAAAAGCGACAGTCGCTTGACGCTGCAAGCCGTGGGTATGCAAGGTCAAACCTTACAGCAGTTTCAGCAATTGATTCAACAACCGCACGGCATCGTGTTGGTGACGGGGCCGACCGGTTCGGGCAAGACCACCACTTTGTATGCCGCATTGCAGATGCTGGACGCGGCGCACACCAACATCATGACCGTGGAAGACCCGATCGAATACGAGCTCGCCGGTGTCGGCCAGACCCAAGTGAACCCGAAAATCGATCTCGACTTTGCCAAGGCACTGCGTGCCATCTTGCGCCAAGACCCGGACATCATCATGATTGGTGAGATTCGCGACCATGAAACCGCGCAGATCGCTGTACAAGCCTCACTCACCGGCCATTTGGTGTTGGCCACTTTGCATACCAATGACGCCGTCAGTGCGGTCACCCGATTGACCGACATGGGTATAGAGCCGTTTTTGCTCAGTTCGTCCTTGCTCGGCGTGCTGGCACAAAGGCTGGTGCGCAAACTCTGTCTGTCATGCCAGGGATGCGGCTGCGAGGCTTGCGGCGGCGCTGGCTACCAAGGTCGCACCGGGATTTTTGAATTGCTGAAGGTGTCTGATTCCGTGCGCCAACTGATCCACGACCGCGCGGATGAACCCCTGCTGCGTGAAAACGCGCTACAGCTTGGCATGCTGACTTTGCGTGAGGACGGCCAGCGGTTGGTGGAACTTGGCATCACTTCAGCGCAAGAACTGTTTCGCGTGACCCGCGAGTAATACCTATGCCCGCCTATACCTACGATGCTATCAATGCCAGCGGCCGCCAGGTGCACGGCATGATCGATGCCGAATCTGAACGCGCCGCACGCCATCACTTGCGCCAGCAGGCCTTGGTGCCGCTCACATTGAAACCGGTGACCGCTGACAAATCGGGCTTCAAGCGCGATATTGTGTTGTGGCAAGCAAGGGTTTTCAGCCGCACCGACTTGGTGGTCTGGACACGCCAACTGGCCAGTTTGGTGGCCGCCGGTTTGCCATTGGAGCGCGCTTTGACCGCGCTGTGCGAAGAAGCCGATTCACCGGTCAAAAGCGAATTGCTGACCCAAATACGCGCCGAGGTGAACGCCGGTGCACCTTTGGCGCAGGCCTTGGCGATGCACCCGCGCGAATTCGATGAGTTGTACCAGGCCGTCATTGGTTCGGGCGAACAAAGTGGCCGACTCTCGCAGGTTCTGCTGCAACTGGCCAGCGACTTGGAGTCAGCCCAACACATGCGCGCCAAGTTGCTGGCCGCTTCGCTGTACCCGGCCATCGTCAGCGCTGTGGCCTTGTTGATGGTGGTTTTTTTATTGGCCTATGTGGTGCCGCAAGTGGCCGAGGTATTTGTCAGTACGCAGCGCAGTTTGCCTTGGTTGACCGTGGTGATGTTGACGCTGAGTGGCTGGGCGCAAGATTTCTGGCTGTGGGCGCTGCTGTTGGTATTGGCCGCTTCGGGTGGCGCCCAACTGGCATTGCGGCAGCAGCGCTTGCGTGAGCGGTTCGACGCCGTCTTGCTGCAAATTCCCGTGCTGGGTCGCTTGAGTCTGGGCTATAACGCCGCGCGTTTTGCATCCACCTTGGCGCTGCTGACGGGTGCCGGTGTGCCCATGCTCAAAGCGTTGCAGACGGCAGCTCACACCTTGTCCAATGCCGCTTTGCGTAGCCATGCCATGCAGATGATCGACCTGGTGCGCGAAGGCGCACCGCTGGCCACTGCGCTGTCGCAACACAAGCAGTTGCCTGGGTTGTTGGCCATGTTTGCGCGCTTGGGCGAACAAACCGGCCAATTGCCGCAAATGCTGCAACATGCGGCCGTGCATTTGAACCAAGAAGTGCAGCGCCGGGCCATGCAACTGGCCACCATCCTCGAGCCCTTATTGATTGTTACCATGGGGGCGGTGGTGATGCTGATCGTGCTGGCGGTCATGTTGCCCATCATTCAACTCAATCAGTTCGTGCGATGAAGGTGACACATGGCGAGTACGCTGGACGGCAAATTGGTGGTGGCGATTTCCTCGCGGGCCTTGTTCAATTTTGAAGAAGAAAACCAGGT
>CANHLD010000216.1 GCA_947461325.1 Comamonadaceae bacterium | reverse complement strand
GCGTGAAAGCCAAGGAGTAAACATGGCCTTTGGCACACAGGACGACACCGATGAGGTGATGAATGAAATCAATATGACGCCTTTGGTGGACGTGATGTTGGTGCTCTTGATCATCTTCATCATCACCATACCGGTCATGAAGCATGCGGTGAACATTGAATTGCCGCGCGCCACCAACCAGCCGCAAGACGCCAAACCGCAAACCATTCGTTTGACCGTGGATGCCGAGGGCAAGTATTTTTGGAATGACACGGCAGTGGATGATGCCCAACTGCGACAGCTTTTAGCGGACGCTGCTTCCAAAAAACCGCAATCCCCCTTACATATTCGCGGCGACCGCGCTGTACGCTATGAGCGTGTGGCGCAGGCGATGGCCGCTGCACAACGCGCGGGCATGACGCAAATTGGTTTCATCACCGAACGTGAATAGCCCGAACCTGAACCCACCACAAGGCACACCATGGCAGACCACAGCGGTTTCAATTTCGACAACTTCCTCCCCGGCTTTGAATTTTTAAAGCAATTCGCTCAGGCCAATCCGGCTGCCGGTATGCCCTCAGCCGCGCAATGGGTGACGCCCACCTTAGACCCGGCAGAGTTGGACAAGCGCATACAGGATTTGAAATCGGTGCAGTTTTGGTTAGACCAAAACGCCAAAGCGCTGAGTGCCACCATCCAAGCTTTAGAAGTACAGCGCATGACCTTGTCTACGTTGCAAAGCATGAACGTCGGCATGGCCGATGTCGCCGCTGCCATGACAGGCAAACCTTCGACAGCCAAAGCCGCGCCCTCCGCTTCAGACACCGGCAGTCAGGCCGCGATTGATCCCATGCAATGGTGGGGCGCGATCGGGCAACAGTTTCAAACCATCGCGTCTCAGGCCGTGGCGGATATGCAAAAGCACACAGACACTTTCACCGCCGCCGCGGCAAAAACAGCAGCAAAACCGGCAGCGGCCAAGCGCACGGCATCTACAAAAACTGCCAGCCCATCCGCTGCCCGCAAAAGCAGCGCTGCCAAACCCCGCACCACCAAGCGTTAATGGATTTGTTCCCCATCGGCCATGCCACGCACCCGCATTGGGAGATGGCGGCAGACCTGGTGCTCGCGCAGTTGCGCGCTTGCATGAGCACCGGTGTGTTTGCGGCGCGCCCGGCCTTGGGGCTGGTTTACATCACCGACCATTACGCTGAACAAGCGCAAGCCTTGTTGGACTATTTGGTGCAAGAGTTGCCAGAGGTCAACCATTGGAGCGGCACGGTTGGTGTGGGCATTTGCGCCAACAGCGTCGAGTATTTCGATGAACCGGCTTTGGCTGTCATGCTGTGTGACTTAGACCCGCAACACTTTCGTGTGTTCAGTGGCGAAGCGCCGCTAGGGCAGTCGATTGTCAAAGGATTTAACGCTCACACGGCGCTTGTTCATGCCGACCCGAACACACCGGAGTTGAGCGAGTTGGTTAACGATTTGGCTGACAACACCGACAGCGGGTTTGTGTTTGGCGGCTTGACTTCAAGCCGCAGCGATAACGCGCAGTTCGCGCTCAGTTGGGACAGAACACAGGCAGCAGCCAAGCGCAACAAAGGGGTGTATGCAGGCGGTTTGAGCGGGGTCGCGTTCAGTACAGAAGTCTCTATGCTCACCCGGGTGACACAAGGTTGTGTGCCGTTTTCAGAAGTGCGCACCATCACCTCGGTGAAAGAACATGTGGTGTTGACGTTGGACAACGAACCGGCTTTGTACGCATTGATGCAGGACTTGCATGTGCCGTTGGACAACCCGCGCTCTGCGGTGGACAAGGTGCGCGAAACACTGGTGGGTTTCGCGCCTGCGGATCAGCCCTTGGTGCGTTTGACCGGCGGATTGGACGATGCGGCAGTGGTGCGTCACATCATCGGCTTAGACCCGGTGCGCCACGGTGTGGCCGTGGCTTATCACGTCAAGGTGGGCATGAAAGTGGCGTTTTGCAAACGCGATGCTGCGTCTGCCAAAGCCGATTTGATGCGCATTGCCACCGAAATTCGCGAAGCGCTTGAACCCTTGGAGCAAAGCGCAGAAGAAGCCGAATGGCAGGAAGACGAGACCTTGCAACAACCGCGCCCCGGGCGGCGCATTGCAGGTGCGGTGTACGTCAGTTGCACCGGCAGAGGCGGGCCGCATTTCGGCGCGCCGAACGCAGAACTGCAAATCATCCGCCGCGCTTTGGGGGACGTGCCCTTGGTCGGCTTTTTCGCTGCCGGTGAAATCGCCAACCAACAGGTGTATGGCTATACCGGGGTGTTGACTGTGTTTACAACGCCTTAAGAGGCAAGTAGTTTGCGTTCAAATACACGGTCTATACCGGTTAATTGTTCATCTGAAAGCAGGATTTTTAGCAGCAATATGTATTATTTTTATACCGTTTATTAAACTTTAAATCATATTATCAGCTTGCAGGAGCAGCATACAGCTGCTTTACGAAATCAGGAGACTGACATGCAAGCCCTTCAACTTGTTTCGTGTGATGTTGATCTCACCGCAATCCGCCTAAGCATTCACCGTTTGGCAGTTGCATCTTGTATCTGTTCAGTCAGTCTTTACAGCCTGACACTGTCGGCACAGGAGACTGATTCAACGCCAACTGCGCGCAATACCTTCAGCTTCAGCAGTGCTTACGTAGCCAATGACTACGCCAACAACATGGACTATGTGCAGTTTGATTTAGATCTGATCACAGCCTCCAGCAGACTCTCTTTGTATGGCTATGAAAAATTTTCAAACTATATAAATGGTGGCTTTTCCCGATTTGCTTATTACGCCGCCTCACAATTATTGGTGGAGGCGACAGGTATTTTTCTTACCTACCATGAGTGGGGACACGCAGACAGAACGGTTGCCATGGGCGGAACTGCCAGCATTTCTGGTTGTTTGACTAAGGGTCAATGGTGCTCTGCACCTAGGGATTTTTTGAGTTACTCAAGCTCACAATTTTTTCGTTTTGATAATAGCGGTGGCCTCGTCACGTCATCAGGCAAATTAACGGCTAACGCCGAATCCGGAAAAAGCATTGACAGTATTGTCAGTGGAGCAGGGGTAAACAACGCAACGCTGATCGCAGACAAACAAGGTGAGCAGCATTTTCTGCGC
>CANHLD010000215.1 GCA_947461325.1 Comamonadaceae bacterium | reverse complement strand
CGCCGCCACCCTGTGCCCGAGTTTTTACAGAGCAGAAATTGTTCAAAACCCCGGGCTGTTTGAAAGCCTGTGGGCCGGTCTGCAAACGAGGCTGGTGCGCGCCATGCAAACCCCATGACACAGCCCGTCAGTGTGTTGGTCTGTGCTCTGGGCGGCGAAGGCGGGGGTGTGCTCAGCGAATGGCTGATGGACACGGCTCGCCGCGCGGGCTACCCGGCGCAAAGCACGTCCATTCCCGGTGTGGCGCAGCGCACCGGGGCCACCACTTATTACATTGAAGTGCTGCCCACACCCTTGACTGAGTTGAACGGCAGACAACCGGTGTTCAGCTTGAACCCCGTACCGGGCGCCTTAGACGCTTTGGTGTCTACCGAATTGCTTGAGACCGCGAGGCAAATTTCGTTGGGCATGGTGTCAGCCGACCGCACCCGCGTCTTCAGTTCTTCTTCGCGCAGTTTGACCACGCTGGAGCGCATGCCCATGGGCGACGGACGACTGGACGCGCAACCTTTGCTGGATCTGGTGACACAGTTTTCGCACGAATCGCAGGTCTGGGATTTTTCCGCCATGGCCAAAGAACAAGGCACCATGGTCAGCGCGGTCATGCTCGGCGCTATCGCTGCCAGCGCAATGTTCCCCATGGCACGCGAGCACTACGAAGCGACGATTGGCACAGGTGGCAGCAGCGCCGCCAGCTTGCGCGGTTTTGCAGCCGCCTTTGAACGTGTACACACCACGCAAGCGGTGCAAGCCATGCTGGCTGATGACGAAGTTGACAAGCCAGTGCCAGTCGCTGACGAACCTGCACTTGATGGCTTTCCGGCCCCCGTACGTGAACTCGCCGCTCTAGGTTTCGCCCGCCTGTGCGATTACCAGAACCGCAGCTATGCCATGCAGTATGTGCAACGTCTTCAGCAAGTGCTGGATGCGGAAAACGCCATCGACCCCACGCATGAAAACGGCCATGCAGCCAGCCGCGAAGCCGCGCGTTGGCTGGCCTTGTGGATGGCGTTTGACGACATCGTGCGCGTTGCGGATTTGAAAAGCCGCGCCAGCCGCAGCCAACGTGTGGCGCTGGAAGTCAAGCAACAAGACGGCGAACTGTTGCGCGTGTATGAGCATTTCAAACCCGGCGCGCCCGAATTCGCGGCGCTGATGCCCGCGTGGCTGGCCACGCCTTTACTGCGCTTTGACAAAGCGCGTGTGTTGAAAGGCCGCGAACCTTTGGCTTTGGCTTTGAAAATCGGTTCGCATTCGGTAGGCGGCATGCTGGCGCTGCGTTTGTTGGCAGGTTTGAAATGGCTGCGCCCCTTTGGTAGCCGTTTTTCTGTCGAGCAAGCTGATATCCAACATTGGTTGAACACGCTGTGCAGTGGTTTGCGCGAACACCACGAATTGGGCTTGCAGTTGGCCATGTGCGGTCGTCTCATCAAAGGCTACGGCAGCACCAACGAACGCGCCAAACGCAACCTGCAACACATACTGCAACATTTGGCACCTGCGAGCGTCAACCCGTCACCGCAGTGGCGCGCAAACGCTGTGCGTCAATCCCGCGAAGCCGCATTGACCGATGAAGCGGGCACGGCACTTGATCAACGCTTGCAAAGCCTGGGAGCCCCCAAGCGTGCAGTGGCTGAGCAGCCGATACGCTTTATACGCTCGGCCGGTCGCAGCAAACCCGACTGACACAGCACGCCGCTACAAGGGCAGACACCGAGACGACAGCCTGCGCTTGTGGGTTATCCTTTGCGGTTACTTGTCAACACATTGCCCGCACGCCATGAAAAATCTCCTGACATCACCGTTTCTTCGTTTGTGTATTTTGTCCGTGAGTTTGCTCGGCATGCTCAACCTGGCGGCAGCACAAGACAAAGTGCAACAAGTGCGTGTGTCCACTTGGGTGCCTGCGCAACACGCTTTGAACCCGGCGGTACAGACTTGGATAGATAGCTTGAAAAAAGCCTCGGGCGGTAGCATCAACCCAACCTTGTTTCCTTCTGAGCAGCTCGGCAAAGCCATGGACCATTACGACATGGCCCGCGACGGCCTGACCGATTTTGCGTTTGTGAACCCGGGTTACCAACCGGGGCGCTTCCCGATTTTTGCTGCGGCTTCTCTGCCGTTTGAAATCAGCAATGCCAAAGCAGGTTCTGCCGCCATCGATGCCTGGTACCGCGCCTACGCTGCCAAAGAAATGAAAGAAGTGAAATATTGTTTTGCGTTTGCACACGATCCTGGTGCATTGCATTCACGCAAAAAAGTCCTGTTGCCCGCCGACATGAAGGGCATGAAAGTCCGCCCTGCGACTTCCACGGTCGGTCAAATGGTGACCTTGCTCGGCGGCACCAATGTGCAAGCGTCCGCACCCGAATCGCGCGACGCTATTGAACGCGGTGTGGCCGATGCCATCACCTTCCCTTGGGGTTCACTCACCCTGTTCGGCATCGACAAAGTGGTCAAGTTCCACATGGACGTGCCTTTGTATGTCACGCCGTTTGTGTGGGTGATGAACTTGGACAAATACAACAGCTTGTCGCCTGCTCAGAAGCAAGCCGTTGACAGCCATTGCAACAGCGAATGGGCAGAAAAAATCGGCACCGCATGGGCCGATTTTGAAATCAGCGGTCGCACCAAGTTGCTGGCTGATAAAGCCAACCGCGACATCTACACCCTCACGCCTGATCAACTCAGCGCTTGGAAAACCGCGGTAGCACCCGTCAAACAGCAATGGGCTGACGAAGTGAAAAAACGTGGTGATGACCCCGCCGCAGTGATGAAAGCCTTGCAGCAAAGCCTGAACAAATACAAATCAGCGATGTGACTTTGCCCATGACAGCGAAAAACAAAAGTCTGTTCGACCGGATCATTGACACCATCGAATGGCTGGCGGCCATGTTCGTCGGCATCGTCGCAGCGAACATTTTCATCGCCGTCATGCTTCGCAAATTTTTCGGCACCTCCATTCCCGACAGCTACGACTTCGGCCGCATGCTCTTAGGCATTTTGATTTTCTGGGGCATTGCCGCCACCAGTTACCGGGGTGGCCACATCACTGTTGATTTGCTGTGGACACATGCCAGCCCGCGCTATAAGCGCTGGATAGATGTGTTCGCCACGCTGGTGTTGTT
>CANHLD010000214.1 GCA_947461325.1 Comamonadaceae bacterium | reverse complement strand
GTGGGAAGGCCCGTCAAGGCAAATTGTACGCCCCGTAGAATCAAGCCATGTCCTATTTGGTCCTCGCTCGCAAATACCGTCCCAAAACCTTTACCCAATTGGTAGGTCAGTCGCACGTTGTGCAAGCGCTCACCAATGCCTTGCGCTCACAGCGCCTGCACCACGCCTATTTGTTCACCGGAACCCGTGGCGTGGGCAAAACCACGGTTTCACGTATTTTGGCTAAATCGCTGAACTGCGAAACCGGCATCACGGATGAGCCTTGTGGCGTGTGCGCTGCCTGTGTCGACATTGATGCAGGGCGTTTTGTGGATTACACCGAACTGGATGCGGCCTCCAACCGTGGTGTGGATGAAGTTCAGCAGTTGCTGGAGCAAGCCGCTTACAAGCCGGTGCAAGGGCGATTCAAAGTCTTCATGATTGACGAGGTGCATATGCTGAGCAACACCGCGTTCAATGCCATGCTCAAAACCTTGGAAGAGCCGCCCGAGTATTTGAAGTTTGTGTTGGCCACCACCGATCCGCACAAAGTGCCTGTCACTGTTTTGTCTCGCTGTTTGCAATTCAATTTGCGCCCCATGGCGCCTGAGACCATCGTGGAGCACCTGACGCAGGTGTTGGGTGATGAGCATGTCAAGGCAGATGTGCAATCTTTGCGACTGCTGGCCCGTGCAGCACGCGGCTCCATGCGCGACGCTTTGTCGCTCACCGACCAAGCCATCGCTTTTGGCAACGGCGCTTTGGCTGAGGCCGTGGTGCGCGATATGTTGGGCAGCGTTGACCGCAGCCATGTGTTCACCTTGATCGAAGCTTTAGCCCATGGCGATGGCGCCTTGGTGGTGAACACCTGCGAATCGCTGCGTCATTTAGGACTGTCGGCCAGTTCTTTGTTGGAAGAAATGAGCATGGTCTTGCAACGCATGGCGGTTTACCAAGCCACGGCCCAATCCGCTGTCAGTGACGACCCCGACCCTGATGTGCAGCGTATCGCTGGTTTGTCTCAGTTGATGCCTGCTGACGAAACCCAGTTGCTCTACAGCATCTGCTTGCATGGCCGCGCTGATTTAGGTTTAGCCCCCGACGAATATGCGGCGCTGACCATGGTCTTGTTGCGCTTGTTGGCCTTCAAGCCAACGTCGGGCGAGGCTGAAAAAAAAACTCTGAAAACAGCCGTTGAGCCTGTCAAAGCAACCCTGCCCGCCAAAGATTCAGATTTTGGGGTGCAATGGTTATCTGTGGTGCAAGACATGGTCAAAGCCCAATTGATTCAAGCCATGACACGCGAGTTAGCTATGCAGTCGCAGCTGATGGCGCAAGCCGATGGCGTGTGGCATTTGCAGGTTGAAAGTGAATCTCTCAACAGTGCCAGCAACCGTGAGCGACTTCAGTTGGCGTTGCAATCTCTTGGCCATGCGGTAACGCTGCAAGTAGCCCAAGGTCCTGTGCAAGACTCGCCAGCACGGCGCATCACCGCGCTGCAACAGCAACGCATGGCGCAAGCCGAAGCAGATATCCTTAACCACCCAAGCGTTCAACGCCTGATCCATGAATACGACGCCAAGATCATTCCTGGCACTTTGCGACTTCTCGACCACTGAAAGACCATGATGTTTAACAAAGGACAACTCGCCGGCCTGATGAAACAGGCTCAGGCTATGCAAGAAAACCTGAAGAAAGCCCAAGAAGAATTGGCTTTCATCGAGGTCACCGGCGAAGCCGGCTCTGGCATGGTGCAAATCCTCATGACCTGCAAGCACCAAGTCAAGCGGGTCACCATTGATCCCAGTTTGATGAACGACGACAAAGACATGCTCGAAGACCTGATCGCTGCTGCATTCAATGATGGCGCTCGCAAAGCAGAAGAAGCTACCGAAGCCAAGATGGGCAAGCTCACCGGTGGCATGCCCGGCTTGCCCGGCGGCATGAAACTGCCCTTTTAATGCGGGATAACGTCGCCCTAGAGGCTTTGATGCAAGCCCTCAGGCGTTTGCCTGGCGTGGGGCAGCGCTCAGCCTCACGCATGGCTTACCACTTGTTGCAACACGACCCTGAGGGGGCCCAGTTGCTGGCACGAACTTTGGTCAATGCAGTGGAGGCTGTCAAGCATTGCCAGCGCTGCCACACCCTGACCGAGTTTGAGATTTGTGCTACCTGCCAAGACTCGCACCGAGATGCCACCCGTTTGTGTGTGGTGGAGACACCCTCGGACCAATCCGCTTTAGAGCGAACCTTGGCCTATCAGGGGCTTTACTTTGTGTTGATGGGCAAACTCAGCCCAATTGAAGGCGTTGGACCGAATGACATTGGTATGCAAAAGCTGATTCAAAGGGTGGACGATGGCTTGGTGCAAGAGGTGATCTTGGCCACCAACTTCACTGCTGAGGGGGAGGCCACAGCCCATGTTCTGAGTGAGGTCTTTAGGCGCAAAGGCATGGTGGTGACACGCTTGGCACGTGGGGTGCCGGTAGGTAGCGAGTTGGAATATGTGGATTTAGGCACGATTGCCCATGCTTTGATGGACAGACGCAGCACCTAAGGTTTTCACCAACAGGGGTGAACCTGATGCGCCAAATCACGTCAATGTTTATGCTGATAAGCATGACAGATTTGCAAATAACCGATCTTTCTTCTCTGCACCGACGCCATTGGTTGATGGCTTGTTCAGCATTGGCTGCCTCCTTAACACTATCACCGTTGTCAGCCCAAGCCAGCCCTGAAAAATCACGTTTGACTTTGGTTTTTGACGACCGTAGCTCCTTAGCCTATTTGCCCTTGTTGCTTGCAGAGCAGTTGGGTTTTTTTAAAGCCGAGGGTTTGGAGATTGAATGGGTGGAGCAGGCCAGCCAAACCGCCGCCATGGCTGCCTTGATGCAAGCCACTGCCGATGTGATGTGTGCCTCCTACGACAGCGCTTTGCTTCTCAAGCAAAAAGGGTTTGATGTCGCTTGTATCGCACAAATTGCCCGCACACCGCAATGGGCCTTGGGCGTCTCCAACAAAAACGTTCCCAATTTCAAAACCATGGCTGACCTGAGAGGTAAGCGCATCGGTTTGTTGGATGCAGAAGGCTCTGCACAACGTTGCCTGTCGTTCAGTGTGCTGCGTTCAGGGCTCAAACCCAACGACATTCAATG
>CANHLD010000213.1 GCA_947461325.1 Comamonadaceae bacterium | reverse complement strand
CTTGATTGAAGTGTCCGAAGCCGGTGCTCAAACACTGGGTCATACCGCCTCCGTGCTGGCGCACGGTGAAGGCTTGCAGGCGCACGCACGGGCTGCCGAGATGCGGTTGAAAAAATTGGGGTCAGATACCCAGTAATTGGGATCAGATACCAATTAATAAAAAAGGTGCGGTGATGAAAGCTTCACTCAAAAAAGGCGACCGTCCCCGGCACCACAAGGGCGCGCCCCTTAAACCAGGGCTATGAGCGAGGACGGTCTGAAACTTGTATCTCCCGCCCACCAAGAATCGGCCATGCCGCCAAATTCTTGAGCTCAACGATTTAAAAAAATATCAATGGCTGACTTGCAGCACGTGGCTCTTGATGCTGCCTTCGTTGACATTCACCAGTTGCCATAAGCGTTGGTGGTAGGCCGCCACGCTGGGCCGGTGTGCCACAGACACCAAAGCACCGCCTTCGCGCATAACCATCGACAGCAAACGTTCGTAAATGATTTTCTCGGTGGCTTCGTCCAAAGCACTGGTGGCTTCATCTGCAAACACCCAGTTGGGTTTTTTCAGAAACACACGGGCCATGGCCAGACGCTGCGCTTCACCGCCCGAGAGCTGTTGTGTCCATTGCCCCACCGTGTCGAGCTGCGAACTTAATTGGGGCAACAAGGCGAGTTCCAGCGCCTGTTTCATTTGCTCATCCGTGTAATTCACACTGATCTCGGGGTAAGCCAACGCGTTACGCAAAGTGCCCTCGGGGAAATAAGGCCGTTGCGGGATAAAAACAGCATTTGATGGCAGCACCACAGCCTCGGAAATAGGTAAGGGCTGGTGCTTGGCGTCCCAGCCGCGCACATAAGGCCAAATGCCTGCCAGCACCCGCAGCAATGTCGATTTACCGCTGCCAGACGGGCCGCGAATGAGCACCGAGTCACCCGGGCTGACTTTCAGCACCACATCGTCAAGCAGTACGGTGCGGTCCGGCAAAGTGATGGTGAGTGCCGACGTTTTCAATTCGGTAGCAGCCGGGCTGTCTTGTCCCAAGGGTTGCACCACGGCAAAAGAAATGGCGCGCAGGGTTTCCATTTGGGTTGAAAAAACGCTCAAACGATGGGTGGTGGCGGTCCAGGATGCCAAGTTGCTGTAGTTGGCGATGATCCAGCTCAAAGCATCTTGCACTCTGCCAAACGCGGATGAAATTTGCATCAACTGACCCAGTTGAATCGTGCCGGCAAAATAGCGCGGTGCGGCCACCAAAATAGGAAATACGACAGCCGCTTGCCCGTAGCCAGAGCTGAACCAGGTGAACCGCTTTTGCACTTTCAGTAACTGCTTGAAATTGCCTACAACCTGCAAAAACCGGTTTTGCAAAGACACATTTTCAAAATCTGCGCCCCGGTCCATAGCAATGGCTTCGCTGTATTCACGCACCCGTATCAGGTGGTGACGGAAATTGGCCTCTAAGCGTTGTTGCGTGAAATTCAGCGGCGCCATGCGACGCCCCAGGAAATGGCCAATCACACTGCCGCCAACGGAGTACAGCAAAGCCATCCAGACCATGAAGCCGGGGATGGTGATTTCATAACCGCTTATGACAAAGCTGAAGTCGCCGGACAACATCCACAAAATACCAACGAAACTGCCCAAGGTCACCACGGCATCGAGCAAACCCATGCTCAATTCGACAGTGTTGCTGGTGAATAACTGTATGTCTTCCTGAATACGCTGGTCAGGATTGTCAGTACCGCGAAAGCCGTCGTGTCCGGCCAAAGCCTGACGCAATTCGATTTGGTAAAAAATTTGGTGCGTGGTCCAACGGTTCAGAAAATCTTTGGTCATCCATGCACGCCAGCGAATCTCCAGCAATTGCGTCAGGTAAAAACGGTAGACCGCCACCACAATGAACGCGGCAGCCAGCATGCCAAAGACCTTGAGTTGCTCCCAGAAAACCGCTTCATCATGGTTTTGCAATGCGTCATAAAACACCCGGTTCCAGTCGTTGAGCAGCACCAGCACGTAAACCATGCCCAAGTTCAAGCCAATAATGGCCAACAGCAAAAAACGCGCTGACCAGCGTTCCTCTGAGCGGAAATACGGCATGGACAAGGTGCGCACATGACCTAGGTGGGTCGTGGTCTTGTGCCAAATAGAGCGTAGAGGATTAAAAATTCGCATGAAACATCAATCAGCAGGCAAAGGTGTATTTTGCACTCCGCTGGCGACATGGCCCGAGGGGACGTGGCGCGAGGCTGATTCGATATGCCCGGTCTGGTCATCAAAGAAAAAATCCGGCTCGAATTCGCGCAAAAACTCGCCTTTGGGCAGGCCGCCTAAAAACATGGCTTCATCTACTTGGATATTCCATTGCATCAAGGTGCGGATGGCGCGCTCATGCGCCGGGGCGCTGCGCGCCGTCACCAGTGCGGTGCGAATGCGAATGGCAGGCGTCCCCTCAGTTTGCAGGAGGTGCAAGGCCGCCAGCAGGGGTTTGAACGGTCCGGCAGACAAAGGCTGTGCCGCCTTGTCTTTCTCATGTTGTTGGAAGGCATTCAGCCCTTGCGCTTGAAACACGCGTTCTGCTTCATCGCTGAACAACACCGCGTCGCCGTCAAACGCAATCCGCACTTCGTTCGGGTGCGCCTCGGAGGCATGGGCTGAATGCGGGTACACCTGTGCGGCGGGTACACCAGCGTCTAGCGCCGCGCGTACATCGCTTAAATGGGCAGACAAAAACAAATTGGCGTTCAAAGGCTTGAGGTAACGCCAAGGCGGTTGGCCACGGGTGAAACTGCCGCGTTGAATATCCAGGCCGTAATGCTGCGCAGAACGAAACACACGCATACCGCTGACCGGGTCGTTGCGCGACAAGATGACAACTTCTACCCGCGCGTCCCCGGGGCGGTTGAAAGCCAACAGTTTTTTAACCAGTGAAAATGCCACGCCCGGCAGCGCCGGTTGCTCCAGTCTGCCGAGTTGCAAATCCATGTAAGCACGGTCATCGTTTTGTTCAAAGACCTGGTTTTCTTCTTCAAAATTGAACAAGGCCCGCGAGGAAATCGCCACCACCAATTTGCCGTCCAGCGTACTCGCCATGTGTCACCTTCATCGCACGAACTGATTGAGTTGAATGATGGGCAACATGACCGCCAGCACGATCAGCAT
>CANHLD010000212.1 GCA_947461325.1 Comamonadaceae bacterium | reverse complement strand
CGGATCGCCATCCACCAAGTCATGCCCATCACGCACAGCCTGCAATTGCTAATGCTGCAACAAGCCAGCGCCATTGAACTGGGACAACAAGCCCAGCGCGAAGGTGTGCGCAGCCTGCGCGACAGCGGCATGCTCAAGGTTGCCGCCGGGGAAACAACGCTTGAAGAAGTGGTGGCCGCAACCCATGAATAGCCACTGGGTGACGTCGGATCAATCAGGCCAGGCGTCTTTCAATACGCGCTTCAAACACTCAGCCGTTACCTCTCATGAATTGACCGATTTCACACGTCAATTGGCCACCTTGGTTTCCTCCGGTGTGCCCTTGCTTGAGTCACTGGACGCGGTTCACAAGGGCTTTGCCGATCAAGCCATGGCGCACATTGTTGACCAAATGAAATCACGTATCAGTGCCGGATGGGCATTGCATCAGGCATTGCAAGAACATGCGGTATTTGGTCACTTGTATTGCCAAATGGTTGCAGCCGGTGAGCTCTCAGGCAATCTGGACGAGATGCTGAACCGTCTCGCGCTGCATACAGAGCGTCAACAGCAATTGATTCGCAAGCTTCGCATGGCGTCGGTCTATCCGGTGGCTGTACTGCTTATCGCTTTTGGTGTGGTGGCCGTGATCCTGATTTGGGTGGTGCCCGTCTTTCAATCTATTTTTGCCTCATTCGGCGCTGAGTTGCCATTCGCCACCCGATTGATTGTGAACATGAGCAAGCACTTGCTGCATTGGGGCCTGCCTGTGATCTTGATGCTGGCCACATTGGCTTTCATTTTCCGCTGGCAATACCAGCGCGATGAACGTTGGCAATGGCTGTTGGCGGTCTGGGTTTTGCATTTACCTGTGGTCTCTCATCTGATTGGCAGCGCCAATCTGGTGATCTGGACTCGCTGCATGGCCATGCTGATGCAATCCGGTGTGCCATTGCTAGACACCTTGCAAATTGTCGCGGGTACCTGTACCAACCGCGTTTATGCATTGTCCACATTGACGGTGCATGACAGGGTGATGCAAGGTATCAGCCTCGCGCAGGCACTTCGACAGTTGAGCTCCGACGCTGACGGATACCCACCTGTTTTTTCCAAACTCTACCCCTCGCTGCTGGTTCAATTGATTGACATCGGCGAGCAATCTGGCACTTTATCTGCCTTACTGAACAAAGCGGCAGACTCGCAAGATGAAGCCCTCGCTCATCAAGTGCAATCTATGACTCAATTGATTGAACCATTGCTCGTCGTGGTGTTGGGCGGCTTGGTCGGTGGCATGGTCGTGGCCTTGTATTTGCCCATTTTTCAATTGGGTCAAATTATGTAGGTGTGCACTCTTATAGACTCAGGCTTATGGCTCACACTAAATTCATACGAATTGGACTGACAGGCGGCATTGGCAGCGGTAAATCCACCTTAGCTGGCCTGCTGATGGCCAGAGGGTTAGACGTGATTGATGCGGATGCTTTGTCGCACCAATTGACAGCTGCCAAGGGTGCTGCCATGCCTGAGATACAAAAACTGTTCGGCAACGAATTTATTGCGCCTGATGGCAGCCTTGCGCGCGAGCGTATGCGCGCCTTGGTGTTTGACCAACCCCAAGCCAAAGAGCAACTTCAATCATTGCTGCACCCCATGATTCTTCAATTGATCCAGCAAGCCGTGGAATCCGTCAAAAACAAGGGAAAACCCTTGGTCGTTTTGGATATTCCCTTGCTGGTCGAGTCCCGTCATTGGCGGCAAAATTTGGACAGGGTTTTGGTGGTGGATTGCTCGGCTGAGACCCAAATCCGGCGAGTCACTCAACGCAGTCAAATCTCTGTCGCTCAGGTGGAACGCATCATGGCAAACCAAGCCAGCAGAGCGCAGCGTTTGTCAGCTGCGGACTGGGTCGTTGACAACGACACTGACGATTTCAAGCTGCTCGAGGAGAGCACTCGCCGCATTCAACTGCATATTTAGAAGAATCCCAGCGTTTTACGCCACAGTCAGCGGTTATCATTCCGGCTGTTTTGCTAACTTCAGGTCTGCGCGTTTTGTGATTCTCTACGAACACCCATTTAACGAACGAATTCGCACTTATCTGCGATTGGAGTACCTGCTCGGGCGGTTTGAACATCTCTTGCTACGTTCATCAGAGATTGATCACCATTTTGCGTTGACCACCTTATTTGAAATTGTCGATGTTGGCGGACGCTCCGATTTGAAGTCTGACATCTTGAAAGAGCTAGAGCGACATAAACACCAGTTCAACAGTTACCGTGGCAACCCGTCTGTCTCTGAAACTGTGCTTGATGAATTGCTGGGCAGCATAGACAGATGTCTACAAGGCTTCAACACACAAGGCGCGCGTATCAGCCAATGTGTCACTGAAAGCGATTTCCTCAGCAGCCTGCGCAACCGTGTCGCAGTGCCCGGTGGCACATGTGCATTTGATTTGCCCGGCTACCACGCTTGGCAACAACGTGACCCGGATTTGCGTCGCCAGGATATTTTGAAATGGTCTGAACCACTCAAAACTTTGCATGAAAGCGTCAGCTTGTTGATGCGCTTGTTGCGCGAGAGCGGTTCACCGCAACGCGTGGTCGCCACCCAAGGTCAGTTTCAACAAGCGCTGCCCCAAGGGCGTTTCCAAATGATGCGCTTGTTCATTGATGAATCCATCGGACTGGTGCCTGAAATCAGCGGCAACCGCATGATGGTCTGGGTTCGCCTGATTCACCAGAATTGGGAAGGTAAATCTCAAGCCACTGTTGGTAACGCGGAATTTGAAATAGAGCTCTGCGCCTGAGCCAACCATTCCAATACCGGCACCGTACCGGGCAACACCGGTGCGACTTGCACCGGCAAGCGTTCCCAAGAAAACTGCTGGCCTTCTTTCATTTGCAGTTCACCTTGCCATTCAAACACTTTAAAAAAATGCAATTCCACCAAGGCATGCGGATAGTCGATGCGCTCGGTTTTCCAAGCTTGCGGGTCAGCGATGGTGATGCCCAATTCTTCTAGCAGTTCACGGGCCAACGCCTGCGCCAGTGTTTCGCCTGCTTCAACTTTTCCGCCCGGAAATTCCCAATGACCTGCATAGGCTTTTCCTAGCGGGCGGGTAGTCAATAAAAAACGGCCATCCGCTTGAAACAACACACCGACAGCCACTTGGGTCAATGCGCGGTGATCACCGCCTG
>CANHLD010000211.1 GCA_947461325.1 Comamonadaceae bacterium | reverse complement strand
GGCCGCATCCACATAACCGGCAATGCCCATGACATCACGCAAACTGCCGGTTTTCAAATGTGCCGATGCCGTGCTTTTGCTGCGTTTCAACGTGCCGTCCATGCCGGTGAGCGGCAACGAAGCCATCAACTCAGGCATGAACGCTTGTGTCCAAGCCCATTGCAACAGGGCCGCCAAGGACTGGGCACTGATGCGCGACTCGCGGCTCAAACCGGAACCCTTGTCAAGAAGAGGAGCATCTGCCGCATTCAGCCGCTCACGCCACCAGGCTTGCAACACGTCCACCGCCAGAGCCGGTGTGCCGCTGTTGCGCTTTTGGGCGGCCAAGGTCAAAAACAATTGCTCGGCCATCACGTTGTTGCTGTGTTTGTTGATGTCGCGCACCACTTCGGCCAGCGTCGGCGACTCATGAAACAGCACCGGTTTCAAACCCGGCGGCACCAGGCCATCGCGCACGCTGCCGCTGAGCTGTCCGCCGATTTGCAACCACATGCCTTGCACGGCGCGCGCTGCAAACCGCTCGGGATCGGTGTAGGCCACAGGCCAGGTTTTTTCTCCGCATGACAAGGGATAGCTGCCCGCAAACACGATGTTGAGCGGTTGTTGAAAGTCCGCTTTCAATCCGCCTCTGTAGTCGCTGCATTCAGCTGAGGACAATGGCACAGTCGCTGGCAACTTGACACCGGCCAATGGCGGCTCAACATGCACACGTGCCACTTTGTTGGCCGCATCAGGCGTGAACTGCAACAACAAGGACTTGTAGTTGATCAACAGCCCATCGGGTGCCGCGTTGTATGGCCGCAAAGGCTCGCCATCAAAGCCGCCGGGGTCTTGCGCAGGCAGATTAAACACACTGCGGTCAAGCACGATGTCGCCTTGGATCTGGCGCACGCCCAAGCCTTGTATGCGCCGCATCAGCAACCACAATTGCTCCACGCCCAAGCGCGGGTCTCCGCTGCCTTGCACATACACATTGCCTAGCAACACACCATCGCGCACCGGTCCATCCATGTAAACCTGAGTGCGCCAGGTGAACGGCGGTCCCAGGATGTCGAGAGCGGCCGCAGTGGTCACCAGTTTCATCAGCGATGCCGGATTTCGCGCCTGCGTGGCCTGATGTTGTAAGCGCGGGCCGCCGGCTTGAACCGGCAACACCACCACACTCAAAGCCTCAGCGGGTATACGCGCCGCTTTCAGTGCCTCTTGAACGCCGGGCGGCAAACCGCTGCCCGCTTGCGCGAATGCGATTGCAGATATCCATTGGAAAGCGACCGCGATCAGGCCGTAGATGAAAAGGCGGTAAGTCATGTCGCCATTATCAAACCTCAGATCTCCTGTGCAAGGATAATCAGCGGATGCAAACCTTCATGAAACAGCTGCTCAGTGGCTCCTCACGACGCAGCGGTTTATGGGCGGCCGTGGTCACGGTGTCGATTTGGACCGCCTTCATCATCATTGCGCGTGCCTCTGCCCGCCACCAATTGCTGCCGCTGGACATCACCTGGGCGCGCATCATGGGCGCGAGCGCGGTTTTGCTGCCCTGGTCCTGGTGGAACATGCGTCAGCAACGCCGCAACGGCATAGACGCCGGTTCTTTCTGGGGCTTGTCGCCTTTGCCTTGGCGCATCACCGTCATCACCGGATTTTTCGGCGGCTTTTGTTACGCCGTGTTCGCCTACAGCGGTTTCTTTTTTGCACCCGCAGCGCACGGCTCGGTGCTGATGCCGGGCAGTTTGCCGCTATGGACCAGTGTGCTTGCCGTATTTATTTTGGGTGAACGCTTGCACGGTTACCGCGTGATCGGTCTGGCCATGATCATCTGCGGCGATCTGCTGGTCGGCGGTAGCAGCCTGTTGCATGCATTTGACGGCGGCACTGTGTGGATCGGCGATGTGCTGTTCATGTGTGCGAGTTTTTGCTGGTCGACTTACAGCGTGTTGAGCCGTCGCTACCAACTCGAACCTGTGTTCGCCACGACCGCCATCACCTGTTTTGCGTTTTTCGGGTTTGTCCCTGCATACATGTTGCTGTGTGCGTTCGGTGTGTTGCCCACCCATTTGTGGACGGCGCCGTGGACCGAGGTGCTGTGGCAAGCGGCATTCCAAGGGGTTGGCTCGGTCGTCATCTCAGGTATCAGCTTCACGCTGATGATCCGCGCTTTTGGTCCGGTGCGCTCGACCATGCTGACATCGGTGGTGCCGGGTTTGTCGGCATTGGGTGCCATGCTGGTGCTGGGTGAGCCTTTGAGTTGGCAAGTCATGCTTGGCTTGTCATTGGTCACAGTGGGCATCGTCTTCGGTGTTCAATCGGCCAAGCCAACGGTATTGAAAGCGGCTGCATGAAATTGCTCGCCATCGACACCAGCACTGAGCGCATGTCCTTGGCTGTGCAAAACGGTGAACATACCGTCACACACCAAGGGGCGGCTGGCGCGCAAGCCTCTGCGCATTTGATAGATGCTGTCTTGGGTTTACTGCAACAAGCGAATGTGTCTTTGCCAAGTTTGCAAGCAATTGCCTTCGGTCAAGGCCCGGGGGCGTTCACCGGTTTACGCACGGCCTGCTCGGTGTCACAGGGCTTGGCCTTGGGTTTGAATATTCCGATGGTGCCAGTCGATACCTTGCTGTGTATCGCGCAATCGGCTGAGCCTGCGCACCATCGGGTGATGTCTGTGTTGGATGCGCGCATGGGTCAGGTTTACAGTGCAGCCTATGAAAGAACTTCTGCGGGTTGGTCCACGGTTGACAAACCCTTGTTGAGTCGCCCGGATGAATTGCGTTGGCCCGCTCAGTGGCAAGACCAGCCCGTGTTGTTGACTGGCAATGCGGTCATCAGCTTGGCGAAAGAGTTGGCGCATTTGCATCATCCCCAGGTCAGCGTTCAAGAACAATGGCCGGATGCCCGCGCCATGCTGACATTGGCTGCGGCGGCTTGGCAACGTGGCGACTGCATAGCCGCCGCCGATGCTGCGCCGGTCTATATCCGCGATGAGGTGGCACGCACCACCGCACAGCGCTTGGCAGACAAGCAGGCTCAGCCATGAAACTGTTTCGCAAGAGCGCTGAAGCAACGCAGAACAGCATGTCCAAACTTTCGGCCATGACTCCGCAGAACATGACGCAAGACATGTTGGAGCAGGTGTTGTTGATTGAGCAAGGTGCTTATTCACACCCATGGACACGGGGCAATTTTGCCGATTCGATCATCAGCGGCTACCACATGCCCGTGTGGTTTCATGAGCAGGAACTGCTGT
>CANHLD010000210.1 GCA_947461325.1 Comamonadaceae bacterium | reverse complement strand
GTCGAAGGTTTGCGTGAGCACATCATTCGCTTGGGCGGGGAGGTGCGATTCAACCAGCGCGTGGTTGATATTTCGCATGAACAGCAAGGCGCACTAAAGCAAATACAAGCGCTGCACATACTGCAACAAGACAGCGGCGAGCGTTACACCTTGAACGCACACCATGTGGTGATGGCTCTGGGACACAGCGCGCGAGACAGCTTCACCATGTTGCACAGACATGGTGTTGCTATGACTGCGAAAGCGTTTTCCATAGGCGTGCGCATCGAGCACCCGCAAGGTTTGATAGACAAGGCGCGCTGGGGCATGCACGCCGGTCACCCCATGCTGGGCGCGGCTGATTACAAGTTGGTGCACCACGCGGCCAACGGTCGCGCGGTCTACAGTTTTTGCATGTGCCCGGGCGGCACGGTGGTCGCGGCCACCAGCGAAGCCGCACGCGTGGTCACCAACGGCATGAGCCAGTATTCACGCAACGAACGCAATGCAAACGCAGGCATTGTTGTCGGCATTGACCCCGGCGATTACCCGACTGATGCTGCTTCGTTTGAAGACACCTTGGGACAGGAACTCGGCAACGCCGTGCGCTTGGACACGCGCGACACTGCCGACGGTTTTCATCCGCTGGCCGGTATGGTGTTGCAACGCCAACTTGAATCAGCGGCTTATGCGGCAGGTGGCAGCAATTACCAAGCCCCGGCGCAACTGGTAGGCGATTTGCTGGCGGGAAAACCGTCAACGACTTTAGGCGATGTCGAACCTTCCTACAAACCCGGCGTACACATGGGCAGTTTTCACAACGTGCTGCCCGCTTATGTGACAGACGCCATGCGCGAAGCCTTGCCTGTGTTCGGGCGAAAAATCAAAGGCTTTGACCGCGCAGATGCAGTGCTCACTGGCGTGGAAACACGCACTTCATCGCCACTGCGCATAGAACGCGACGCTGGCTTGCAAAGCCCGACCATACGTGGCCTGTATCCGGGCGGCGAAGGCGCGGGCTACGCGGGCGGCATATTGTCGGCAGCGGTTGATGGCATCAAACTCGGCGAAGCGCTGGCATTGCAACTGTTGCAAAATCCCTCACACTGAACAAGGAGTACATCAATGAAAGCCAACAACATTCTGGAGACCATCGGTCACACACCGCATATCCGCATCAACCGTTTGTTCGGCACGAATCACAACGTGTGGATCAAGTCAGAGCGCAGCAACCCGGGCGGCTCCATCAAAGACCGTATCGCTTTGTCCATGATCGAAGATGCCGAGAAATCCGGCGTATTGAAACCGGGCGGCACCATCATCGAACCGACCTCGGGCAACACCGGTGTCGGTCTGGCCATGGTGGCTGCGGTCAAAGGCTACAAGCTTGTGTTGGTGATGCCCGACAGCATGAGCATTGAGCGCCGCCGCTTGATGCTGGCCTACGGTGCAACGTTTGATTTGACGCCGCGCGAAAAAGGCATGAAAGGCGCCATCGCCCGCGCACAGGAACTGGTGGATGCCACCCCCGGCGCGTGGATGCCGCAGCAATTTGAAAACCCGGCCAATATCGCGGTGCATGTGCGCACCACCGCATTGGAAATTCTGGCGGACTTCCCCGAAGGTTTGGACGCCATCATCACCGGTGTAGGTACAGGCGGCCACCTCACCGGTTGTGCGCAAGTATTGAAAGAAAAGTGGCCGCAACTGCAAGTGTTTGCGGTCGAACCCAAGGCCTCGCCCGTCATCTCAGGCGGTGCGCCCTCACCGCATCCGATTCAAGGTATAGGCGCGGGTTTCATTCCCAAAAATTTGCACACCGATTTGCTCACGGGCGTGATTCAAGTCGATGCTGAAGACGCACGTGAATACGGCCGCCGCGCGGCGCGTGAAGAAGGCATGTTGGTAGGTATTTCCAGCGGCGCCACATTGGCCGCGATTGCGCAAAAGCTGCCCGAACTGCCCGCAGGTGCCAAAGTGTTGGGCTTCAACTACGACACCGGCGAGCGCTATTTGTCGGTAGAAGGCTATTTGCCCGCTTGATCGTTGTCTGATCATTTGACTTTGCACGCCGCCTCTGCTGATTCGCCCGCACAGGTGCGCGTGCTCAGCGTCATCCCGCCGATGACGCAACTCAACACGCCCTACCCGTCCACTGCTTACCTGACAGGTTTTTTGCGCAGCCGTGGTATTGCCTCTGTGCAAGTCGATTTGGCCTTGACCTTGGTATTGCAATTGTTAACACCAGAGGTGTTGGGGCAAGTACGTGACATCGCTGTGTCTTTGCCCGAAGCCGAACGCAGTGCCAGCGTGAATGCATTTCTCGACCATTTCACGCGTTACCACCAAACCATTGCGCCGACGATTGCGTTTTTGCAAGGGCGTGATGCCACGCTGTGCCACCGCATCGCCGGACGCGGTTTTCTGCCTGAAGGCCCGCGCTTCGCGTCTCTGGATGCGTTTGACGACGAGAGTGGTGACGCCCTCGGTTGGGCCTTCGGTGCGTTGGGTCAACAAGACAGAGCACGGCATCTGGCCACGCTTTACTTGAATGACATTGCCGATGTGTTGCGTGATGCAGTGGATGCGCGTTTTGAGTTTGTGCGCTATGGCGAATCATTGGCAAGCAGCCAAGCAAGCTTTGATGCGTTGGCTGACGCACTGGCCGCGCCGCCGAATTTGATCGACCATTTGTTGCAGCAACTCACCTTGCAAGCCATGCAACAACATCAACCGACGCTGGTGTTGTTGTCCGTGCCATTTCCGGGCGCGGTGTATGCCGCACTTCGTATCGCGCAAACCATCAAGCTGCATCATCCTGAAGTAAAGGTTTGTCTGGGCGGCGGTTATGTGAATACGGAACTGCGTTCTTTGACCGAGCCGCGATTGTTTGACTTCGTCGATGCAGTGACACTGGACGCAGGCGAGCGCCCTGTGTTGTCACTGATTGAACATGTGCAAGGCCAGCGTTCACAACAACGCTTGGTACGCACTTTTGTCCGCGTGGATGGCGTGGTGAAGTACATCAACTGGTCTGAACCAGATGTGGCGTTTGACGATGTGGGCACTCCCACTTGGGATGGTTTGCCATTGCACGATTATTTGTCGCTGCTTGACATGCTCAACCCCATGCACCGACTGTGGAGCGACGGGCGCTGGAACAAACTGACCGTGGCACACGGTTGCTATTGGAAGAAATGCAGTTTTTGTGATGTGTCACTGGACTACATCTCACGCTATGACGCAGCCAGTGCAACCACCTTGGTGGATCGTATTGAACGCATCAT
>CANHLD010000209.1 GCA_947461325.1 Comamonadaceae bacterium | reverse complement strand
GCATTGCTGATGCTGCGTGAGGACAAAGCTGCCAGATGTTTCAACTCGGGACGTTCTTGGCTCATGACGCCGGTTAAATCCAGCATGCCTATGCATTCGCCTTGTCCATTCCAAAGCGGCGCACCCGCACAACTGTAAACAGAAGTGTCTTTGAAAAAATGCTCTCCTCGGTGCAACCAGACTGGTATTTTCTCTCTCAAAGCGGCACTGATGGCGGTGGTGCCCACTGACTGCTCGCTGAGTTCGACACCGATGCGTGCGATGGCGTCAACCCGGCGGTCGTGTCTGTCAATCGCGCCGCCCACATCAATCACCACACCGTTGGCGTCGGTGATCAAAGCAAAAAAGGAAGTGCCAGCGATGGCACGCGCGAGTCGCTCCAACTCGGGATGAGCGGCTTGCACCAACTCGTGGTTTTGATCCAAGGTGCGGCGAATGTGTGATGGCGTCAGCGGGTCAAAAGCCACTTGGAAATGCGGTTGCATGCCAGAGGACAGGCAACGTTGCCAGCTTTGCGTGATCCAGTCGGGTACCAGCGATGAGTTGGCCGCGCCTTCTTGAAAAATCGCGGCTCTGGCTTGCTCGACTTGAGTCAAACGGTTGACGGTAACTGTGGGGATAGTCATTGAGAGAGGAATGTCAGCTATCGCGCTGACAACCGGCTTACCGCACCCAAAGCATCTCTACAGTTTTGATACCTGCAAGGGTTAACAGCAATGAACCGAACAGATGCACTGCAGTTGTGAGCAAAGCCATACCGTAACGCGAATGGATGAGCATTTGCACCACTTCATTGCTGAATGAAGAGAAAGTGGTCAAAGCACCTAGAAAACCTGTGACTAAAAGCAATCTCCACAGCGGATCAAGTTCGGGTAATTGCTGAAACACAGCGACGCACAGACCTATCAAATAGCCGCCGATCAGATTGGCATACAAGGTGCCCCAAGGCAGGACGCCGCTTGGGTTGAAATACACACTGAGTTGCCAGCGAGCCAATGCGCCCACACACGCCCCGATACAAATTGCAATCACAGCTGACATAGGCCTGTCCTTCATAAAACATTCAGTTGATTATCAACTCACCAAGCTGGCCACGGGTGTGGGGTGCTTGGTCAGGCCGCATAATCCAATGCATGAGAAAAACCTATCCATTACAAGCAGAGGGACGTCACCCGGACAGGGTGCTAGACGCGGTGAAACACGATGTGCGCAAATACCTCAAGCGCGAGCGCCGCAGACCACTTCCCGAGGGCGTGGACTTTTGGGATTTCGCTTGTCGCTTTGGACTGAGTGCGGAAGTCGCCGAGACCGTGCATTTGTCAGCCGTGATTTCATCGATTGATACGGCAGCCAAAGAGCATGCTACCCAAGTCTATGTAGAAATCATCACCACCCATGGCAAGCGTCAACCCCGACCGCTGGCACCAAGCGATGAGGTCGTACCCGAGGTTGAAGAAGACGATTTGCCGGAGTAAATCAAGATGCTGCAAGGGCTGAGAATATTGGTGACACAAGCCGATGTGTTCATGGGGCCGACTTTGTGCCAGACGCTTTCAGTACACGGCGCTGAGGTGCTGTCTGACACGCGTGATCTCAGTGCTGTCGACGCACCGCTTCTCATGGTGCAGCAACACGGGCCTATCGATGTGTTGCTGGTGAATTTGGCAGTGCCCGCGCCTTCCACACCCGTGGGCAATGTGGATGAGGACGAATGGCAGCACATGTTCGACACCATGGTGCATCCCTTACAGCGTTTGGTCAAAGCGGTGTTGCCGCAAATGCAAGACAGGGGGCGCGGCAAAATTTTGGTGATGGGCAGCGCCAGTGCATTGCGCGGTATGAAGCGGGCGTCGAGTTACAGCGCAGCACGCGGCGCGCAACTGGCATATGTGCAAGCCATTGGTGTGGAACTCGCACCAATGAATATACAAGTCAACGCCATTGCACAAAATTTTGTCGATAACCCAACGTATTTCCCGCCCGAGGTACAAGCCAACCCACGCTTCATCGAGCGTATGAAACGGGAGGTGCCCTTGGGCAGGCTCGTCAAAGCTGAGGAAGACGCCGAGTTCGCCGCTTATTTGTGCAGTCGCCACGCCGACTGCTTTGTCGGGCAGGTGTTCCCAGTCAGCGGCGGCTGGGCGGTGCGATAGTCAATTGCCTTCTAACGCTACCAATTGGTTGACCAATGCGGTATGAAAGCGATCGGGGTTTTGAACTTGTGGTGCATGGCCCAAGTCAGGAAACAAAACCAGTTGGGCGCCGGGAATGGTTTTGACGGCTTTGAGTGATAAGGCTCGGTAATTGCCCATGGTGTATTTGATAGGTTCTGATGCCATGTCTCTGCCAATGGCGGTGGTGTCTTTTTCCCCGATCAACAGCAGCGTGGGAACTTTGATATTTGGAAACTCGTAAAGCACGGGTTGATGAAAAATCATCACATAGGCTTGCGCCGAGTGTCTGGCCACGGTTTCTTTGCCCGGGCCACGGTACATGCCAGCGATCATTTGCACCCACGGCTCGTACTCAGGCTTCCATTCATTGGCGTAGTAGGTTTTGAGCTGGTAGTTGCGCATGCGTTCATCGGTTTGGTTCAGCTCTCGCGCATACCATTGGTCTTCGCTGAGAGTGGGAACCCCTAAGGCTTTCCAGTCTTCCAGGCCCAAGGGATTGACCAACACCAATTGCGTCACTGCCTCTGGGTACATGAGCGCATAACGCGTGGCCAACATGCCACCCATGGAATGGCCAACGATGGTGGCTTTTTCTATCTTCAACGATTTCAATAATGCACGCGTGTTGCTGGCGAGTTCAGCGAAACTGTATTCGTAGCCAATGGGCTTGCTCGACTTGCAAAAACCGATTTGGTCAGGAACGATGACACGCATTCCCGCTTTTTGCAACACGAGTGCTGTGTCGTGCCAAGTGGCGGCACAGAAATTTTTGCCATGCATCAACACCGCAACCGGTGCTTTGGGCTTGCTGGATGGGTAGTCCAAGTAGGCCATTTGCATCGGTTGGCGGTACGCAACGAAATTGAATGACAACACGGGTGCCGGGTATTCGAAGCCTTGTAATTCAGGGCCGTACACAGGCGCGTCGGCTTGTGCGCCACAACTGATCGCTAAACAAAAAAGGGCAATGATTTTTTTCATGAGGTGTTCAAGCTGTTGCCAGCATACCTTTCGTTTCAATGAATGCAACCACCGTGTCCAGACCGCTGAGTGTTTTCAAATTGGTCATGACAAAAGGTTTGAGACCTTGCGGCCCGCTGCGCAT
>CANHLD010000208.1 GCA_947461325.1 Comamonadaceae bacterium | reverse complement strand
GCAAGCCCAGGTCAGTGTGCCCATCCCCGCATTCACGCCTTACACGCAGCAATGCACGGTGTGTCACAACGCCTACCCGCCCGGCATGCTCTCTGCCACGGCTTGGCAGCAGTTGATGGCGGACATGCCATCGCATTTCGGTGGCAGCGTCATGGTGAACGTGGACACGCAAAACGAAATTTCAGATTGGTTACAAAAGAACGCGGGCACGTTCGCGCCAGCAGCCACCCAAGACCCACCGCAACACCGCATCACCCAAAGCGATTGGTGGCAAAAAATCCACCGCCACAGCAAAAAAATACCAGCCGCGTTTTGGCAAAAACCCATGCGTGTGAGCGCCGCCAATTGCAGCGCTTGTCATGCCCAAGCCGTCGTGGGCGAATTCAACAGCAAAACCGCCAAAGTACCTAAATAAAGAACTGTCCATGTATGCGTCAAAATGCGCGCATGAACTGGCGAAATATTTATTTACCCGCAGGCTTGGCAGGTCTGTTGTATTTGTCCTTCCGTGCCTTTGGTTGGTGGGGATTTTCTTTGGCTTCCAGCGGCATCATTTTTTGGTTGTTGCAACACGTCACGCGTTTGATGAAAACCATGGAGAGCGCGGCCGATCGGCCCATGGGTTCGCTGGACAACGCGGTCATGTTCCATGCGCAACTGCACCGAGGGCAACGCTTGCTCAGCGTCATCGGGCTGGCGCGCAGTCTGGGTCAATTGCAATCCGACAAAGGCGTGCAACCGGAAATATTCGCTTGGCAGGACGAAGCCGGGGACCGGGTGGAATGCACGTTTCAAGAGGGGCGTTTGACGCAGTGGGACTTGCAAAGATCGACACATCCGGTGGCGGCTTCCGACGGGACGTAAAATCGCCTGTTTTGACTGCTGAACAGCCCCCGAAAGGATTTCCATGAGCGCCCTGCCACCCCCCATGCACGACCGAGACGGCAAAATTTGGATGGATGGTGAATTGGTCGACTGGCGCGACGCGAAAATCCACGTGCTGTCCCACACCTTGCATTACGGCTGCGGTGCATTTGAAGGTGTGCGCGC
Organism: Comamonadaceae bacterium; assembly: GCA_947461325.1. Classification (GTDB taxonomy): domain Bacteria; phylum Pseudomonadota; class Gammaproteobacteria; order Burkholderiales; family Burkholderiaceae_C; genus Limnohabitans. The sequence goes on along the minus strand of CANHLD010000208.1, from coordinate 2,282 downwards.
CTATGACACCGTCAACGGTACCGCCATCTTCCGTTTACAAGAGCACACCGAGCGCCTCTTTAACAGCGCGAAAATTTTGCGCATGAAAATCCCTTTCACGCAAGAAGAAGTGAACGAAGTGCAGCGCACCGTCGTGCGGGCCAACAACTTGAAAAGCGGGTATATCCGTCCCTTGACCTGGATAGGTTCACAAAAACTCGGCGTCAGCCCTAAAGGCAACCAGATTCACCTCATGGTGGCGGCTTGGACTTGGGGCGCTTACCTCGGTGAAGACGGCATGAAGCGCGGTATTCGCGTCAAAACCAGCAGCTATACGCGCCACCACGTCAACATCACCATGACGCAGGCCAAAGCGGTCAGCAATTACACCAACTCCATTTTGGCCAACATGGAAGCCTTGGACGACGGTTATGACGAAGCGCTGTTGCTCGACGCCTCCGGTTTTGTGTCTGAAGGCGCGGGCGAAAACCTGTTCATCATCAAAGGCGGAGTGATTTACACGCCCGACTTGTCCGCCGGTGCTTTGAACGGCATCACCCGCAACACGGTGTTCCACATCGCCAAAGATTTGGGTTTGGACATCGTGCAAAAGCGCATCACGCGCGACGAGATCTACATCGCCGACGAGGCTTTTTTCACCGGTACCGCTGCTGAAGTGACACCTATTCGCGAACTCGATCGCATCGAGATCGGCATCGGCAGCCGCGGCCCTATCACTGAAAAAATCCAGAGTGCGTTCTTTGACATCGTCAACGGCCGCAACCCCAAATATGCCCATTGGCTGACGGCGGTCTGATCACGTGAACGCCAAAACACCACTCATAGAACTTAAAGCGGCTGAATTGAACAGCCACGGCGGCGTGTTTTGCCCCAGCCCCATGGCCGGTATGCAAACCTGGAACACCCACCCCAAGGTGTTTCTGGACGTGGCCCGCACCGGCGAGGCCAAGTGCCCTTACTGCTCTACGGTTTACCGTTTGAAAGATGGTGAACATGTGCATACACACTGACCACACGCCTGACCACCCCACATGGCAATGACACGCAGTTTGATCATTGCGCCCCAATGGATAGGGGACGCGGCCATGAGCGAGCCGCTGCTGCGTGAATTGCATCAACGCGGCGAGCAGATCACCGTCGCCGCCTTGAGCTGGGTAGCACCTGTTTACCAGCACATGCCATCCGTTGCCGAAGTCATCGAGTTGCCGTTCAAACACGGCCGCTTGCAATGGGCCGAGCGCCGTGCGCTGGCGCGTCAATGGCGGGGCAAGTTTGACCGCGCTTATGTGATGCCGAATTCTTTGAAGAGTGCATTGATTCCCTGGCTGGCGGACATACCCGTGCGCATCGGTTACCACGGCGAATCCCGCTATGTGTTGCTCAATCAGCGGTTACCGAATCCGACGCCTGAAAACCACCCGTCTATGGTGCCGTTCTATTACGCGTTGTCCGGTCAGCCTTTGGTGAACAAACATTTGATTCGCCCTGTGTTGACGCGCGATGCCGCGACGGTCGAGCAAACTTTGCAAGCCTTTGGCTTGCGCAAAGGCGAATTCATCGTCATGGTTCCCGGCGTGGAATACGGTCCCGCCAAAATGTGGCCCATGGCCAATGTGGCCGGTTTTTGTGATTTGGCGCAAACCCAAATTGTCTTGCTGGGCTCAGCCAAAGAAGTCAGCTTGTGCCAGTCTGTGTGTGAACTCACCCGCAACCCGCGCGTGATGAATTTGGCGGGTCAAACCCAGCTGAGTCAGGCTTTTGATTTATTGTCAGCAGCATCTGCAGTCATCAGCAATGACTCGGGCCTGTGCCATGTCAGCGCGGCTTTAGGTGTGCCGCAAGTGGTGGTCTACGGCTCCACCAGCCCCTACCATGCGCCGCCGCTCAACCCCAAAGCCAAGTCTATCTGGCTAGGGGACGATCCAAGCTATTCACCCAAGCTCGATTGCGCACCATGTTGTGAAAGAGTGTGTCCGCTGGGTCACACGCGCTGCATGGCGGATGTCAAACCCGAACAAGTTTTAAAACTGGTGCAGTCTTTGCAAACAGTTTGATGTGCTTTAGGCGCGGTTCAGCCAATCCAAATACTTCTGCACGCCTTGGCTGACGTTCAAAAATTCCTCGTTGTAGCCCACACGGCGCAAAGCTGACATATCGGCTTGGGTGTAGTTTTGGTAAGCGCCTTGCAAATGCGCTGGAAACGGTATGTATTCGATGCGCGCATCTGCTTGCCGGTGTGCTTTGTGCCATGCGAGCACGGCGTGCGCCACGTCATTGAAGGT
>CANHLD010000207.1 GCA_947461325.1 Comamonadaceae bacterium | reverse complement strand
GAGTCGGATGGTTTTCGTCACATCAGCGGCACCGGCGGCCAATTGCAGTTTGTGCGTGGTGCGTATGCGTCTGCAGGTGGTAAGTCGTTCATGTGTTTGTCATCTACGTTTGAAAAAAATGGACAGCGCAAAAGCCGAATCGCTTTGAGTTTGACACCCGGCAACATGGTGACCACGCCGCGCACCGACATGATGTATGTGGTGACCGAATACGGCATCGTTAACCTGAAAGGAAAGTCTGTGCCCGAGCGTGCACTGGCGTTGATATCTATAGCGCACCCAGATTACCGCGAAGAACTGTCGCGACAAGCCTATGAAAACAAACTCATTCCATGTGGCGTGAGCTTTGGTTTTGTGCGTTGATTCAAGCGACAACAGTTGCCAAGGGTTGATTGGGATGGATGTGACTCCAACCAAGTTATTCAAGGCACAATAGCCCGCCATGTCAGTCATTGATACCTACCAACAAGAACTCAAAACACGCGGATTTCTGCCAGATCCGGCGCAATTGCGTGCGGTAACTGCCCTAGACCGCTGTGCTGGCGAATGGGCAGGCTACAAACACAAACGCGGCAATAAGTTAAAAAAACTCATCAACCACCCCGACATACCTCAGGGAGTGTATTTATACGGCGGGGTCGGGCGCGGTAAGAGTTTTTTGATGGACTGTTTTTACCAGTCAGTGCCGATAGAACGAAAAACGCGATTGCATTTTCACGAGTTCATGCGCGAAGTTCACCGCGAATTGCGGGATTTACAGGGTACCGTCAATCCGCTGGATGAACTCGGTGAGCGCATGGCCAAGCGGTTCAAATTGATTTGCTTTGACGAGTTTCATATTGCAGATATTACCGACGCCATGATCTTGTACCGTTTGCTGGTGGCCATGCAAAACAATGACATCGGTTTTGTCACTACTTCCAATTTTCGCCCGGATGAGTTGTACCCGGACGGTTTACACCGTGATCGCTTGCTGCCCGCTATCGATTTGCTCAACGCCACCATGCAAGTGGTGAATGTGGACAACGGGACGGATTACCGGGGTCGCATGCTTGAGCAAGCTCAGTTGTATTTGTCGCCTTGCAGCGATGAGACAGAAGCCATCATGCAAAACACTTTCAATCGCTTGGCCGAATCCCCCGACCAAGACGGTTTGCTCATGATTGAGGAAAGAAAACTGTGGGCCAAACGCCGGGCCGGGGGTATGGTCTGGTTTGATTTCAAAGTCTTGTGCGGGGGGCCTCGTTCACAAAACGATTTTCTGGAAATTGCCAGTCAGTTTCACACTGTGTTTCTCAGTGGTGTGCCCAAAATGGAGTTACGCATGTCCTCTGAAGCACGCCGTTTCACTTGGTTGATTGATGTGTTGTACGACCGGCGTGTCAAATTGGTGATTCAGGCAGATGTGCAGCCTGAGGATTTATACACCGAGGGGCCTATGTCGCATGAATTTCCTCGAACCGCTTCAAGGCTTCGAGAAATGCAGTCCGCAACATTTTTAACCCAGGGCAGGCGCCTGGTGGATACTTCGCTCACATGAAATCACATTTTCTTGCCCTTTGCGGCCTGATGAGTTTGGTGTTGAGTTTGCCTGTGGCCTTGGCCGAGGAGCCTGTTATATCCACAGTAGCGGGTGAAACCCTTCAGGGCTTAGACCTGGACAAAGAACGCCAAATCATTCGCGAAAGACGCCAAGCAGCAGATGCCGAGTACAAGGCCGCATTGAAGTTGTGCTACAAAAAATTTGCAGTCAATAGCTGCAAACAAGATGCGCTTGAGAAGAAAATACCGGTGGACAATGAACTTCGCAGGCAGGAATTGATTTTGAACAATGCAGCCAGGCAGCAACGTGGTGACAAGGCTTTTTTACGCAATGAGGAAAAGCAAAGTCCTGAGCAACAGCAGCAGCAGGAACAAGATCGGCTCGAAAAGAAAAACACTTTCGTCGACAAACTGAATGAGAACCTGGACAAAAACGAAAAACACCTGAGCAAGCAGCAGGAGATTGAGAGCAACCGTGAAAAAAACCAGCAGCGCATTGACCAGGTGCTCGAACGTCAGCGTCAACATGCAGAAAAAGCTGCACAGGCTGAGAAAAAACGGGCTGACTATCAACGTAAACAAGACGAAGCGCAAAAGCACAAGGAAAATGCTGCCAAAGATTCTGCCGACCAAAGTAAGACGGCTAAGCCCTTGCCAATGCCCAAAGCTTCTGAGATATCTCAATGAGCAGGAGCCAGTTTGACTGACACACTCAGCGATGTGGTGCGTGAAATGTTCACACCTCACGGATCCTTGGCCAGATCCACTGCTTTTTTTCAGCCGCGCGCGGGTCAGACTGAGATGGCTGTGGCCGTGGCACAAACCCTTGAAAAGGGCGGTTCATTGGTGGTGGAAGCCGGAACCGGTGTTGGCAAAACCTTTGCTTATCTGGTCCCTGCCTTGCTCAGCGGTGAACGTGTGGTTGTATCAACAGCTACCAAGACATTGCAGGATCAGTTGTTCGCCAGAGACATACCAGACGTTATCAAAGCATTAGGTTTGCCGGTCAAATTGGCCATGCTCAAAGGCCGTGGCAGCTACCTGTGTCAGCAACGGCTTGAACAGACCTTACAAGCCGGAACATTGCCTGACAGGCCCTCTGTGAAAGCGCTTGCCAGCGTCAAACGATGGGCGACCACCACCATGACTGGCGATCTTGCAGAAGTAGCAGGTTTGGATGAGCGCTCAGCCCTCATACCTTTGATCACCTCTAACCGTGATAACTGCCTGGGCTCGCCTTGTCCACATTGGCGCGACTGCCATGTCAACCTCGCGCGTCGGGACGCCATGGCTGCAGATGTGGTGGTCATCAACCACCATTTGTTTTTTGCTGACATGGCTGTGCGTGAATCCGGAATGGCTGAGTTGCTGCCCACAGTGCGTGTCGTGATCTTTGACGAAGCGCATCAACTCAATGAAACCGGCATACAGTTTTTAGGCAAGCAACTAGGCTCGGCGCAAATGCTTGATCTGGCCAGAGATATTTTGACGACGGGCTTGCAATTGGCCAGGGGCTTGGTTGACTGGCAAACCTTGACGGCTTCGTTTGAAAAATGCGTCCGTGACTGGCGTTTGGTCGTAGGTAAACAGCCTGCGAACGCTAAACTGCGTTGGGCTCAATCTCAACCACAAGGTGTGGATGAAAAGGATTGGACTCAGGCACTTCAGGATGTCAATCAGGCTGCGCTGGTTTTGCAAGCTGCCATTGAAAACGTCATTGACGCCGCGCCGGATTTTCAGCGTCTGCATGAACGCTTGTCTGATGTCGTGAGCTTGATTGATTATTTCTCCCAT
>CANHLD010000206.1 GCA_947461325.1 Comamonadaceae bacterium | reverse complement strand
GTCGCCCGTCGTTAAGTGAACCACTGCGCCACCCATTTGGTACATGCCTGCTTCAAAACTGATGCGGGTGCGCGTGGACGCTTTTTCGAAAATCATTGCCAGCGTGCGGTCGGTCAGCGGTTGGTGTTTCTCATAGGCTTTGAATTTGCTTTTGATGAGTGCTGATCGCGTGAACAGATAGGCGTAATCATCCGCTGTCAAATCGCTGAACTGTAAATAATGCTTGAGAGCTTGGCTCATATCAGGCTTTCGCAGAAGTGGCTAAAAATTCTTTGACCAGAGGCACCAGCAACGCCACGACTTCATCCGCCTCTGACTCGTTCATGGTGAGTGCAGGCAGCAAGCGAATGACGCTGTCTGCCGTCACGCTGAGCAACAAACCGGCTTGCAGCGCTTGCCCCATCAACGGGCCGCAAGGGCGATCCAAATCGATGCCGATCATCAAACCATTGCCGCGTATTTCTTTGAAACCGAGCACATGACCGAGTTCGCGTTGGAAAGCGTTTTTTAAATACGCACCGACGCGGCTGGCGTTTTCCAGCAAACCGTCTTCTTCCATGATGCGTATGGTTTCCACACCGGCACGCATGGCCAAAGGGTTGCCACCAAACGTCGTGCCGTGGTTGCCCGGTTGAAAAATGCCGGCGGCTTTCGGTCCTGCCACCACTGCGCCAATCGGCACACCCGAGCCCAAGCCCTTGGCTAAAGGCATGACATCTGCATGAATGCCTGCCCATTGGTGGGCAAACCATTTGCCGGTTCGACCTATGCCGCATTGCACTTCGTCAATCATCAGCAACCAGTCACGCTCATCGCACAGCTTGCGAATGGCACGCAAATAGTCAGCGCTCATCGGATTGATGCCGCCTTCACCTTGTATGGTTTCAAAAAACACAGCCACCACATTCGGGTTGTGGGCAGTGGCTTTTTCAATGGCAGCGATATCGTTCATCGGCACGCGGATAAAACCTTCGACCAGCGGCCCGAACCCTTGCTGAATTTTGGCGTTGCCGGTGGCGCTCAAGGTAGCGATGCTGCGGCCGTGAAAAGCTTTGTCATAGACCACGATCTCGGGTTTTTCAATGCCTTTATCGTGGCCGAATTTGCGTGCCATCTTCAGCGCCGCTTCGTTGGCCTCCAAACCCGAGTTGCAAAAGAACACATTGCTCATGCCGGACAACTCGACCAATTTGTCTGCGAGTTGCTGTTGCAAAGGGATATGGTAGTAATTACAGCTGTGCATGATTTTGCTAACCTGGTCTTGCAACGCAGGCACCAACTTGGGATGGTTGTGGCCCAAAGTGTTGACCGCGATACCGGCCAGCGCATCCACATAGCGTTTGCCGCTGGTGTCCCACACATACACGCCCTGGCCATGTGACACCGTCATCGGCAGACGGCCATAGGTGTTCATCAAATGCGCAGCAGGATCGGCAGTGGACATGGAGACCTCAGTGTGTGTCAGAAAAGAAAGCGGCTCTGAAGCCATGAAGACTTGGAGCCGGAAGCGTCAATTCTAGGGTGCATTGCTTGTCAGGCGAATGAAATAAGCGACACCTAGAATGAAACGGTGCAAAGTAACCCGTCCAAAGAAGTTGTGATTTTCGGTGTGACCCGATCCGGTCAAACCTTCCGCCCCAGCGATTGGGCGGAACGCTTAGCAGGCGTGATCAGCAGTATCCGCCCTGAGGCAGCGCCTCCTGGCGACCACTTCAGTTATTCGCCTTGGTGCGTTCCCAATACCTTGCAAGGTCAAAAATGTGTGATTGTTCACACAGACATACGCGAAGCCAACGTCATGGCATGGGATTTTTTAATGGGCTTTGCCAGAGACAATGACCTGCAAATCCTCGATAACAAGGAATAAACGCCCATAAAAAAACCGCCCCGAGGGGCGGTTTTCCACTTTTTCTTTGCCAACAGCGCACCGGTTTCAAACGGCGGCCTGCTTGCGGCAGACCGGGCTGGGTGCCTGAATAATCAGGCGGCGAGTGCCAGGTGTTTCACCTTGGCAGCCAGGCGGCTCTTGTCACGAGCGGCCTTGTTTTTGTGGAAGATGTGCTTGTCGGCGATGATGTCCACCACCGATTGCATCTTGCCGAACAGTTCAGCGGCTTTGACTTTGTCACCAGCTTGAACTGCTTTTTCTACATTCTTCACCGCAGTGCGGTATTTGGAGCGCAACGAGCTGTTGGCTTCGTTGAGTTTGACGTCCTGGCGGGCGCGTTTGCGACCTGATGCCAGGCGCGGGTTCTTTTTCTTGGGTTTGGCTGAAGCCATGGTTTTTCCTTTGAGTGTCTGAGGATGATGCTGGCAAAGCCGACTATTGTAGCAAACCGGCTTGCAGGTAGGGCGGCGCTGGCGGCTACACTGCGGCGGATGAGCCTGTTTAAGTCCGCCTCTACCGTTTCCCTGTTGACCTTGGTGTCTCGTATCACCGGGTTCGCGCGCGAGACCTTGATCGCCACGGTTTTCGGTGCCAGCGCGTTGACAGACGCTTTCAATGTGGCTTTTCGCATTCCCAATTTATTTCGCCGCTTGTTCGCCGAGGGCGCCTTCAGCCAGGCGTTTGTGCCGGTGCTGGCCGCCACCCGCGCGGAAAAAGGTGATGAGGCCACCCGCATTTTGATAGACAAAGTCGCTACCTTGCTGGCTTGGGCGGTGTTGGTCACCAGTGTGCTGGGGGTGCTGGGTGCGCCTTGGCTGGTTTGGGTCATGGCCAGCGGATTGCGACAAACGCCCCAAGGATTGCAAACCGCCGTCAACCTGACCGGCTATATGTTTCCCTACATCGCTTTCATGTCCATGGTGGCCTTATCGGCTGGCATTTTGAACACTTGGCGGCGTTTTGCAGTGCCTGCGGCCACGCCAGTGTTGTTGAATGTGTGCATGATCATCAGCGCCTGGTTAGGTGCGCCTTGGTTAAGTTCGCATGGTTTGGAGCCTATATACAGTCTGGCAGTCGGCGTCATGCTGGGCGGCGTGTTGCAATTGGCCGTGCAAATACCGGCCTTGATGACTTTAGGCTTGTTGCCCCGCATCAGCGTATCGCCAACACAAATCAAGGCGGCTTGGAAAGACGAGGGCACGCGCAAAATTTTGGCCATGATGGGCCCGGCGCTGTTGGGCGTGGGCGTTGCGCAGTTGTCGCTGGTTATCAACACGCAAATTGCGTCTCACTTGACCCCGGGCAGCGTGAGTTGGATCAGTTATGCCGACCGCTTGATGGAGTTTCCTATCGCCTTGCTCGGCGTGGCTTTGGGCGTGGTGTTGATGCCGCAACTCGCCGCCGCCAAGGCCGCCGCCGACAGCGAGCGTTACAGCGCCATGCTGGACTGGGGTTTGCGGCTGGTG
>CANHLD010000205.1 GCA_947461325.1 Comamonadaceae bacterium | reverse complement strand
GACGTTACGCCTTGTGCACCATGTGTATCGGTGTGGGGCAGGGGATTGCGGTGGTGATTGAGCGGGTTTGAATTCTTTTACTTGATTCTTTGAATAGCGATCTGGTAGGCCTCGCCATGGTCGCGCCTGCCAATAGCAATCACGATAACGACCAAGCGTTGATCAACCACTTCGTAGACCAGCCGGTAGCCCACATCACGCAATTTGATTTTGTAGGTGTTTTGTAAATCCCCGCGCAATCTGGCAGAAGAGATATGAGGTGAGTGAAGGCGTTTGCTGAGCGCCTTGACGAATTGAGTCTTGATTGAGCCGTCTAATTTGTGCCACTCTTTCAGGGCTAACTCGTGAAATTCAAGTTCATAAGTCTTCAAGCTTCACCTTGACGGTAGGTCCACCGGCGCGGGCTTTGACTGTTTGGGTCAGTGCTGCATCTTCCAATTGCTCCAGCATGTCTTCGTAATCAGACGCTGAAATCAAATAAGCGGCTGGCTTGTTATGGTTCAAGATGGCAACTGGAGAAGACTGGGCGACTTCAATCACCTCTGAGGGACTGCGCCGCAAATCCGTCATGCTGACAGTCTTTTTGGCAAAAATGGTTTGGGTGATTGACATATTTAGCATCTAAAAAAGGACATTATTTAGTGCATTTAATATGGTGTCAACCCAAGTTCGAAAAATAGCACGCCAAGCTTGAGCAAACTAAAAAAAGCCATCGCTATGGCCTTTTGCTTGTTTGGCAACTATCTAATTGCGCTCAATCGGGTAGCGTTACATGAATGAAGCTAAACCTGATTAAGTATCTACTTTTCTTTTAAATTAGTATTAATTTATATATTAAATTATTTAAATTACATCATAGTAAGTAGACTTTGACTGAGTTCAAAAAGTCTACTTTTCATGGCAAACCACAACTTATCCAGCGCAAAGCGCGCGAAAAACGACGAGTTTTATACACAGTTCATTGACATTCAAAGAGAAATTGAAGCCTATTTGGATTACGACCCCAAAACTTTCAAAGGCAAAGTCGTTTACTGCAACTGTGACGATCCTTACGAGAGCAATTTCTTTCGCTATTTCGTCTTGAACTTCAAAAAACTGGGGCTCAAACGGCTGATCACCACCAGTTACAAGCCGTCCTCATTGGCAAACACGCAGTTAGGCTTGTTTGGTGACGACGGCACACTGCCTCCCGCCAAAGGACGACCCAAGGTCAATGCCAACAAATTCATCATCAACAAAGTGCATGACATCAACGGTGATGGTGAATTCAATTTGAAAGATGTCGCCGAAGAACTCAAAGCCAATAAGGTGAATCAATGGGCACCGCTGGAAGGTGATGGCGATTTTCGAAGTGCAGAGTGCATCAAGTTGCTGGCGCAGGCAGATATTGTGGTGACCAACCCGCCGTTCAGTTTGTTCCGGGAGTATGTGAAACAACTGATGGAGCACGGCAAGCGTTTTGCAGTGATTGGCAATATGAATGCCATCACTTATAAAGAAATATTTCCACTGATCAAGGACAACCAACTGTGGCTAGGAGCCACCGGGAACGGAAACGACATGGTGTTTGCTGTTCCCAATGGTGCTGAGATTGCAGAAAGCGACAGACAAAAAGCTGCGCGCTTAGGTTTTGTAGGTGACTACACGCGCTTAGGAAATTCATGTTGGTATACCAACTTAGACCATGGCCGCAGACATAAACCGCTTGTACTCATGACCATGGCGGACAACCTGAAGCACAGTCGGCACAAGCAAATCAAAGGCAAGAAAAAGTACGAGAAATACGATAACTACAACGCCATTGAAATTCCATTCACCGATGCCATTCCAAGCGACTTCAAAGGTGTCATGGGAGTGCCCATCAGTTTTTTAGATAAATACAACCCGGATCAGTTTGAAATATTAGGCGCAACTGAAAGCGAGGGCCGAGGATTTTCAAATGGTTTATGGAATGCAAAAAGTGGGGTTTCCCAACCACTACTTTCTGGCGTGAGAGCGTACAAAAGAATTTTCATAAAGCACAAAGGGATTTGAAATGCAAACAAATCTCAAAACAGACATTGATGTTCAAGCCATATGCGACGGCTTTGTGTACAACGAACTAGAAGGCAAAGGTCTGCATGGATTGTCGGGCAAACTGACGATTCAACCCGAATACCAGCGCAATTTCATTTACGCGGCAGACGGCGGCAAGCGGGAAATGGCGGTCATCGATTCAGTGCTCAAGGGCTATCCGCTGGGGCTCATTTACTTCAACACGGTCGAAAAAGACAAGTTCGAAGTGTTGGATGGTCAGCAACGCATCACCAGTCTGGGGCGATTTGTGTCCGACAAATTCGCCATTCAGGATACTGACGGTCATCAACAATATTTCAGCGGCATGGCCGCAGACAAGCGCGCTTTGATAATGAACACCAAGTTACTGGTGTATGAATGCCAAGGGTCGGAGAGTGAAATCAAGGAATGGTTCAAAACCATCAACATAGCCGGTGTACCGCTGAACGAACAAGAGTTGCTGAATGCGGTTTATTCAGGACCTTTCGTCACTTTGGCCAAGGAAGCTTTTAGCAACAGCCAAAACGCCCACATCCATAAATGGAGTTCCTACGTTAAGGGAGCGGCCATACGCCAAGACTTTTTGGCTTGTGCGCTAGATTGGGTGAGTAAAGGCGATGTCAGCTCCTATATGAGCAGCCACCGGTATGACAACAACATCAAAGAACTGTCTACTTATTTCACTACCGTGATTCAATGGGTGGAGTCTGTGTTTACAGATACCGAGACCGAAATGCGCGGTATTGAGTGGGGGCGCTTGTACGAACAGCATCACAAAAAGCCCTACGATGCCAAAGCGGTTTCAGCGAAGTTGCAAGAACTCTATGGCGATGCTTATGTGAAAAACCGAAAAGGGGTGTTTGAATATATTTTGGGTGGATCAGTCGACACCCAATTACTTGAAATTCGAGTGTTTGATGATGCAATCAAAAAAGCTGTTTACGCGACACAAACCCAAAAGGCAAACGCCAAACACAAATCGAATTGCCCGCTTTGTGCACTGGGGCATGACGCGAACAAGTCAAAAGTTTGGAGCCCGGCAGAGATGGACGCCGACCATGTGGCGGCATGGAGCAAGGGCGGTCAGACAAATATCAAAAACTGTCAAATGCTGTGCAAGACCCATAACCGAGCCAAGGGCAACCGCTGACAGTCGGCAGTATTTTTTACTGCTCTACAAACGCCCGTTCCACCACAAAATCCCCGGGCGTGCTGGTGTTTCCTTCGGCAAAGCCGCGTTCTTCCAACATCGTCTTTAGTTCTTTAAGCATTTGCGGGCTGCCGCACAGCATGACGCGATCTTCTTTGGGG
>CANHLD010000204.1 GCA_947461325.1 Comamonadaceae bacterium | reverse complement strand
GGTGGCGTTTTTCGGGAAGCTGACAGCCACATAGTCGGCTTGGAAGGACATGGCGGTTTTGATGTCTTCCATGTCTTTGCCGGTGAGCGCCGGTGCGGTCAGGCCGCCGCCTTGTTTATTGATGCCTTTGTTGTTGGACAACTCGCCGCCCATCTTCACCGTGGTGTGCACTTGTTCGCCTTGCACCTTGTCGACTGTCAGCACAATCAAACCGTCGTTGAGCAGCAGCAAATCGCCGGATTTCACATCCCTCGGCAGTTCTTTGTAATCCAGGCCAACGCCGTGGATGTCGCCGGGTTGCTCGCGTGAGGCATCCAGCACAAAAGAAGCGCCGGCTTGCAACATGACCTTGCCTTCAGCGAATTTGCCAACACGGATTTTCGGCCCCTGCAAGTCGGCCATGATGGCAACCACGCGCCCTGCGCGTTTGGCCGCTTCACGCACCAGCGTCGCGCGATCCACATGGTCTTGCGCTTTGCCGTGGCTGAAATTGAGTCGCACCACATTGACACCGGCTTTGATCATGGCCTCCAACAAGGCGGGATCGCTGGAAGCTGGGCCCAAGGTGGCAACAATTTTGGTGGCGTGGTTTGACATGTGAATTCCGCAAAAATAGAGGCCTATTGTCACATGGTGAACCGCTGTATTTGTCCTTTTTGAGGTTCATTCGCCATGAATACTTTCAAGTGGTGTGCGTGAAATTCGTGAGTGCGACTTGCGCCATGTAAGGGTTTGCGTATTTAAAGTGCGACTGATGAGAAAAAACCTGCCAACTGTAGACAGCATGTGGAGCGATACCGGCCAGCCAGGCATGTACACCCTGGCGCGTGAAGGACAAGTGCGGCATTACCGCAAACACACCTTGTTGATGCAACAAGGAGACACCGGCCACCAGCTTTATTTGGTCATGGCCGGTCGTCTGCGTGAGTTCAGCGTATCCAACGACAGCAAACCCCGCGAAATCACCTTGTCCATCCACGGCCCCGGGCAACTGGTTGGCGCACCCGCGCTGGATGGCGGGCCGCATTGCGCCAGTGTCATTGCATTAACGCCGGTCGTGTGTGCCGTGGTGTCGCGCGAATCCGCGCTGGACGTGATTCAGCACACCCCATCGCTGGCCATGGACATGCTGAAGCTCGCGCTGCAGCGGGTTCGCATGGCCACGGAAACCACCCGTCTGGCCTTGTTTTCAGATGCATACAGCCGCTTGAGCGCTTTGTTGCAAGCGCAGTCCGAGGGATCGGTGGACCCGCATGGACAGATGCGCCAATTGCCCATGACCCACGCGCAAATCGCCCAGCACATTGGTTGTAGCAGGGAAATGGTCAGCCGCATTTTGAAAGAACTGGTCACCGGAGGCTATGTGGTGAGAGAGCCGGACCGTGTTTACAGAGTTTGTAAGCGCTTACCCGAGCGTTGGTAGGGGTAAGCTCGTTTAAAGCCTTGATTGGCTACAATAGGGATCGATCTGAGTCATGGCCATAAGGCCGCACGAAACTCAGCGCACTTGCCTTTTTTTGGTGCCCATACCGACTGCCCTATGAACCCCACTGAACAACCGATTCCTTTAGATCAACCGATGCCACACCGCAAGGTCATTCGCGAATGGCTGGTGCCTTTGTCAGAACGTGTCACTGTGCGCGCCTTGTTGCTATTGATGATGGACTTCGCCATTTGGGCGGCTTTGTTGACCGGCACTGTGTTGTTCGAGTCTTGGTGGGCCAAATTATTGTGTGCCGTGGCCATGGGTTTCACCATCGGGCGCTTGTTCATCATCGGCCACGACGCCTGCCACCAAAGCCTGACGCCGCACCGCGGACTCAACAAATGGGTCGGCCGCATCGCCTTTTTGCCCTCACTGACCACTTTCAGCTTGTGGGACATCGGCCACAACGTGGTGCACCACGGCTACACCAACCTCAAAGGTTTTGACTTTGTTTGGGCGCCACTCACCAGCGAAGAATTCGCCAAATTGTCATTTGCCGGCCGGCTGCTGGACCGCGCTTACCGCAGTGGATGGGCGCCTGGCCTTTATTACATGATTGAAATCTGGTGGAAAAAAATGGTGTTCCCCAACGCCAAAGAAATGCCCACACGCCGCCCTATCTTCACCAAAGACAGCTGGTTAATCACCGCGTTCGCCGCGGTTTGGGTGGGCGGCATGGTTGCCGCTGCGCTGGCTACCGGACAAAACGTTGTCTGGATTTTGTTATTCAGTGTTGTCATTCCTTTCCTGTTCTGGTGCGCCATGATCGGTTTTGTGGTGTATGTGCACCACACCCATGTGAAAGTGTCCTGGCATGACGACCGCAGCGCTTGGGCCAAGGCTCAGCCTTTTGTGTCAACCACTGTGCACCTGACCTTCCCTTTCAACATCGGCGCGTTGATGCACCACATCATGGAGCACACCGCCCACCATGTGGACATGAGCATTCCTTTGTACCGCCTGAAATTGGCTCAAGCCAAATTGGAAAACCTGCTGCCCGGACGCATCATCGTGCAGCGTTTTTCATGGGGTTGGTATTTCCAAACAGCGCGTTCATGCAAGCTGTATGACTTCACCCGCCAGTGCTGGACCGATTACAAAGGCCGAGCTACCAGCCAGCCTGCACTGATACCGGCTTGATGGCCGTCCTGCGTCTTACCGCTTCTATCTTCGGTTTGGCTTGCGTTGGCCTGAGCCAGCCTGCCCATGCGCAAACCGCGCCTGACTTGGGGCAAGTGGCGCGTTCCGCCTGTATGGTGGCGGCTGAAAAGTACGCGCCGCAAACTGAAACCTTCGGCGATGCGCTCAAGTTGGTGATGCACCGAACCAAAGACAATCCGACAGAGCAGGCGGCGCAAGTACAGCGTGTGCAGTCTGAGCACGAGACATTCATTCCCCAGGCCAAAGCGGCTGAGCCAGCCAAAGCCAAACCCGCTTCAGAGCAAGAAGCGGCTTTGGACTTGGAAGTGAAGCACTGGGTAATAGATCAGTTGTTTGTATTTGCCAAAGACAAGTATGGCCAAGACAAACTGTTCTTCAAGTTTTATATCAACAACCGCTGCAAAGAGCGGTTCGCCAGCGCTCGCTAAAGCAGATCAGCCAGCCGCTCGCTGCATCAATATCTCAAACGCGGGCAAGGTTTTGCCTTCCAGCACCTCCAAAAACGCACCGCCGCCGGTAGAGATGTAACCGATATCTTTTTCAATGCCGTACTTGGCGATCGCGGCCAGCGTGTCGCCGCCACCGGCAATGCTGAAAGCCGATGAACCGGCAATCGCTTGCGCCACCACCTTGGTGCCGTTCTCGAAAGCCGCAAACTCAAACACGCCCATGGGGCCGTTCCACACAACCGTGCCGGCCGCTTTGAGCTGCGCCGCCAAGCGAGCAGCGGTGTCC
>CANHLD010000203.1 GCA_947461325.1 Comamonadaceae bacterium | reverse complement strand
CGCAGGGGGGAAACAGGCAGTTCAGCCATGAATAAACCCATGCCGAACAAGCCCAACAACGCCAGACCGAGCACCCAGTGCAGCAAGATGGCTGTCAATCCATAGGCGCGAACAGGGGGCTGTGTTGTGGGGTGGTCAAAATCCATGCGATCGATTCTAGATTTTGAATAAACAAAACCCTTGCATAGTTTTCACGATTACAGTGAAAAAAATCGAACGCTAGTACATGGTTGCTTTAAATGCAGGAAGCATGAGTCGTCAACAGTCGTTAAAAACTCACACTGTTTCTAGCGCCAAGTGTCGACGAAAGATGTCATTTATCTTCGTTGCAAGTTCGATTGCACCGGCAGCAAGGTGTATTCCATCTCCAACTCATGTCCACCGTTCGAGGTCAACTCAATCCACACCACACGCTCGCCTTTGGCGAATTGGAAAGCGTTGTGCAAACTCACGCGTCGATTGAGCAGCATCTCCCAGCCTTTGGCGGCAGCATCTTCCACCAAGATGTCTCGTGCAACATCCAGACACGGCGCACCTGCGTCACATTGAAGCACCGATTTCTTTTTAGGCGCCGGGTTGACGACAGGCACCAATTCCACCGGTTTGTTTTGGGCGTTTTTGCGGGATTTCTTGTCTGAGACGACCGCAGGTGCTTCCGGGGCGAGAGGTGCAGCGTCAAGCCAGGATGTGTCTGCGGTTCTGTCTGCAAACACAGCGCGTGCATACAAACGCCCCAGCATTTGATCGCCGAAACCCACAATCGTTTCTTCATTGATGCGCACCGGTTGTGCACCCGAAATCCAAGGAAAATCGTAAATGGGTTTTTTCTGCCATTTGCGGGGCGCTTCGCCTTCACGCAGGCTAGGTACATAGGGGGCAAACAGCATCTTGGCGTTAGCGCTGCGCGGCTCTTCCATCGCTGGTGCCGCCACAGCCACAAGCGAGGGTGCGGATGCTTTAGGCAGCACAACCACAGGTGTCACGGTCGTAATCACGGGTTCGGCAGGTGACATTGGTAAGGGCTTGGCCGCTGACACGGGCGTATCCATCAACGCTTTGTCTGCCATCCTCGGTTCATTGAGTTTGATAGCCTCACGCACGGTTCTGAAGAAAGGCTGACTGTCATCCTCTAAATTCAGAAAGCTCGAACAAGCGCTGGTCATTACAAGCATGACGCTCAATGACAGCCATTTTGAAAACAAGTGGAAATAGTTATGCATGAATTTACCCGGTGCAATGCTGTGTGGCTGGTTTCAGTCTGACAATTTGTTCAACGGTGCTTGGGTGACGTCTCGGGATTTGTTTCGGTTACTGCGTTGATTCATCAGCACAGAATAAACAGCATCCACCCCCCTGACCGTGTTGGTTAACCTGATATCGAGAATGCGCTCATCCTGCGTCAGGGTCACCACAAAACTGGTGCCTAAGCGCATCACAGAATGAAGTCGCCAGTTCTTCATCAGTCCGTCGCTGATCAATTCGGTTTGCACTTGCTCGCTGTAGGCCTCTGGCAAGGTGGCATAAAAAATACCTGTTTGTTGGTGACCTTCGCCTAGTAAGACGGTTTGTTCATGCCGCGTCAATTGCATGGATTCGATGTAGGGGTACATCGAACTTTGTAATACCGGCCAAGCGGTTTGTGCTCTCAAAGCAGGATGGCTCAACACCATCAAGCCTACAAGAAGCAAAGTTTTGAAAAATGTATGCATACGAATGCTGACGCTCAGGTTGTAGGTGTTCGAACAGGTCGGCAACTGCTGCCACCGTTTCATTAGGTATAAATATATCAATTAATTTGTCAAAAACACCAAAAACAACACTTATATGGCGTGTTTAAATGGTATTTGTATCAATTAATATTATTTTTATGAATATAAAATTCAAAAAAATAAAATTTGAATACATTTAAGTGGCTTCTATTTTTGAATTTTTAATAATTAATATCAATTTAAAAATACACACTTAAGAAATCATTTCCTGCGGCCACCGCCGCCAAGCAAGCCGCCGAGCACGCCGCGCACAATTTCACGGCCGATGGCAGAACCCACGGTGCGAACTGCGCTTTTCACCACCAGTTGAGCCACGCCATCGCGTTTGGCGCCACGCGGGCCTGTGGTCCCAAACAATAAGTCGGACATTTGTCCCATGACGCCGTGATCTTGCGGCAAAGACGCTTTTTGCAAAGTTTGTTGTGCCTGGTTCACCGATTGCGCATCCATCGCAGGTGCGCGGCCTTTGATGAGTTCGTAGGCTGATTCACGGTCACTGGTTTTTTCATAGACACCAGCAACCAAAGAACTTTCTCTGAGTGTCTGCCGTTGCGCTGAGGTAATGGGGCCGAGTTGGCTACCCGGAGGAACCACGAAAACCCGTTCGGTTTCAGTCGGACGCCCTTTGTCGTCAAGCAGGCTGACCAAGGCCTCGCCGACAGACAACTCGGTGATGGCGGCTTCGATATCCAGCCCTTTTTTAGGCCGCATGGTTTGCGCTGTGGCGGCCACGGCTTTTTGATCTCGCGGTGTGAAAGCACGCAGCACGTGTTGCACCCGGTTACCCAACTGACCGAGCACGCTGTCCGGGATATCCAGTGGGTTTTGGGTAACGAAAAACACGCCCACACCTTTGGATCGCACCAAGCGAACGACCAGTTCAATGCGTTCAATCAGGGCCTTGGGTGCTTCGTTGAACAGCAAATGCGCTTCGTCAAAAAAGAACACGAGTTTGGGTTTATCAAGGTCGCCGACTTCAGGCAATTGTTCAAACAACTCAGACAACATCCACAACAAAAAAGTGGCGTACAAACGCGGCGCGTTCATCAACTTATCCGCCGCCAAAATGTTGATCAAACCAAGCCCGTGGGTGTCGGTTTGCATGAAGTCGTGAATATCCAGCATGGGTTCGCCGAAGAAGCGGTCACCGCCTTGTTCGTCTATTTGTAGCAAGCCGCGCTGTATGGCGCCGACGCTAGCGGCGCTGATATTGCCGTATTCGGTGGTGAAATCTTTGGCGTTTTCGCCGACATGCTGAAGCATGGCGCGCAGGTCTTTCAAATCCAACAACAGCAAGCCGTTGTCGTCGGCGATTTTGAACACCAGATTGAGCACACCGGCTTGGGTGTCGTTCAGGTTCAACATGCGCGCCAATAGCAAAGGCCCCATGTCGCTGACGGTGGCGCGAACCGGATGACCTTGCTCACCGTACACATCCCAAAGCGTGACCGGATTGGCGGCAAATGAAGGTGTTGGCAGGCCACGTTCTTTCAAGATGGATGCCATCTTGTCTGACAGTTTGCCGGGCTGGCTGATGCCACTCAAGTCGCCTTTGACATCGGCCATGAACACCGGCACGCCAATGCGCGATAGGCCTTCGGCCATGGTTTGCAGGGTGACGGTTTT
>CANHLD010000202.1 GCA_947461325.1 Comamonadaceae bacterium | reverse complement strand
TTTCATATTGCCGATCAAGTCATTATTTTGGCCAACGGACGCATAGCTGCACAGGGAACGCCTGCTGAAGTGAGAAACAGCACCGACCCCTTGGTCAAGCAGTTCGTCAGTGCCGCGCCTGACGGTCCGGTGCGTTTTCATTACCCCGCGCCGGACGCAGACATCGACTTCGGCACCCGTTCTGCCGGTGGAGCAAAACCATGATGGATGTGTTTGCCCTTGTCGGCGCTGCTGTCAGACTTTGGCTGGCAGATGTCGGACACGCCACCGCCTTGTTTGTTCGCTTGGTATGGCTCGGACCAGCTTGTATACGCCGCTTCGGTTTGGTGCGCGACCAAATGCATTTCCTCGGCAACTATTCATTGGCGATCATCTCGGTGTCAGGTCTGTTTGTCGGTTTTGTGCTGGCTTTGCAGGGCTACAACACTTTGCAGCGCTTTGGTTCTGCCTCCGCGTTGGGCTTGTTGGTGGCCTTGAGTCTGGTCAGAGAACTCGGGCCGGTCGTGTCGGCTTTGCTTTTTGCCGGTCGCGCTGGCACCTCGCTCACCGCCGAAATCGGTTTGATGAAAGCCGGTGAGCAACTCAGCGCCATGGAGATGATGGCTGTTGACCCGGTCGCCCGCATTTTGGCGCCGCGTTTTTGGGCAGGTGTGTTGGTCATGCCCATCTTGGGGGCGATATTCAGTGCCGTCGGTATTTTGGGCGGTTGGCTGGTGGGTGTGGTCATGATCGGCGTAGACGCCGGATCATTTTGGGGTCAAATGCAGGCTGGCGTCGATGTCTGGTCCGATGTGGGTAACGGTTTCATCAAAACCGTGGTGTTCGGCCTGACGGTCAGCTTCATTGCGCTGCGCCAGGGCTATGAAGCGCAGGCCACGCCCGAAGGTGTGGCGCGTGCCACCACCCGCACCGTGGTAATGGCTTCGTTGACCGTTTTGGCGCTAGATTTTGTGTTGACTGCCTTGATGTTTAAGTTGTGATGAAGGAAATGTGACGATGCAACGTTCAAAAACCGATGTCTGGGTGGGTATGCTGGTTCTGGCAGGTGCTGCCGCACTTTTGTTTCTGGCTTTGCAGTCGGCCAATTTGCTGTCTGTCAGTTGGCAAAAAACCTACGACATCCATGCGTATTTCGACAATATCGGCGGCTTGAAAAAGCAAGCCGCTGTGAAAAGCGCCGGCGTGGTGGTCGGGCGTGTGAAAGACATTCGTTTTGACGATAAAAATTACCAAGCCAAAGTGGTTTTAGCGCTAGACGTGCAATACCAGTTTCCCAAAGACAGCTCTTTGAAAATCCTCACCAGCGGCTTGCTGGGTGAGCAGTACATCGGCATTGAAGCCGGATCAGATACCGCCAATTTGGCTGCCGGTGACAAGGTGCAGTCCACGCAATCTGCTGTGGTGTTGGAAAACCTGATCAGCCGTTTCCTCTATAACAAGGCAAGCGACGGACCTGCCTCTTCAGGAAGCCAATGAACTTGCATTTCAAGTCGCTTCAATTCACGCGTTTAGGCAGTGGCTTGGCGGTCATGGCTGTGTTGGCCGGTTGCGCCACTGACCCTGCGGCCACCTCCAAAGATCCTTTCGAGGCCACCAACCGCCGTGTCAGCGCGTTCAACGACCAGGTAGATTCCAACCTGCTCAGGCCGGTAGCGGTGAGTTACCAAAAAAACATGCCTGATCCAGTGAAAAAAGGTGTGACCAATTTTTTCGGTAACCTCAAAGACATTTGGTCAACGCTCAATAACGGTTTACAGGCCAAGCCCATGGAAACTGCGGAGACCGGTTTGCGGGTTGCGGTCAACACGGTGTTTGGTATTTATGGCTTGTTTGACGTGGCCACCATGGTCGGCATTGAAAGAAGCAGCGCGGATTTTGGCCAAACATTGGGCTATTGGGGAGTTGCGCCTGGCCCGTATGTGGTTCTGCCTTTGTTGGGCCCGTCCACCGTGCGTGACACCGCAGGCTGGGCAATAGATAACCGTTACGATTTGTGGCGCACAGAGGTGGATAGCGTGGGCTTGCGGTATGGCGGCTCAGCACTGCGTTTGGTGGACAAACGCGCGGGATTTATTGGCATGGATACCAGCCTAAACGAAGTGGCGCTGGACAAATACACCTTCGTGCGGGATGCCTATTTGCAGCGCCGAAAAGCAGCCACCCAAAGAAAGGCCAACGGCCGTGATGGTGATGACGGCGACGATGGCATGAGAAATGACCAATAATACGAAGACATTGACGCTGACCCCATTGATATGAACACTCTGATATTTGCATTCTTTCGGTATTTCAAGCAACTATTGATCATCACTTACATGTCCCTGGGTTTGTCGGGATGGGCGATAGCCCAACAAGCACCAGATGAGTTCATGCAAAAACTCACCAACGAATTGTTGGATATGGTGCGCAAGGACCCGGCACTCAAATCGGGTGATTTGCAAAAAATTGGTGCGGTCTTGGACACCAAACTCAAGCCCTACATCAACTTTCAGCGCATGACCGCTGGTGCGGTGGGCCCTGCTTGGCGCCAAGCCACCCCGGAGCAGCAAAAACGTTTGCAAGAAGAATTCAAAATGCTGTTGATGCGCAGTTACTCTGGCGCTTTGGCTCAGGTGAAAGACAACTCCAGCATCGCGGTCAAGCCCATGCGCAACCCCGGCACCGACAATGAACTGGTGGTGCGCTCAGAAATCCGTGGTGGCGCCGAGCCGATCCCGATTGATTACCGGTTAGAGAAAACCGCTGAATCCGACTCAGGATGGCGCATCTACAACTTCAATATTTTGGGCATTTGGCTGGTTGACAATTACCGTACCCAGTTTGCTCAGGAAATCAATGCCAAGGGCATTGATGGCTTGATCACCACTTTGAGCGAGCGCAATAAATCCAACAATAAAAAATAATGACAGTTGCGCATATGTCGTTGCCCGCCACCTTGACACAAGCTCAGGCGGCTTCGGTCGCCCGTGAATTGCAAGCGGCTATCAACAACAAGCAAGGTGTTTTTGTGCTGGATACCTCTGCCATTCAATCTTTCGACTCTTCTGCCCTGGCCGTGTTGTTGGGCGCTTGCCGTGCTGCTGCGCATGGGCATGTGCAATTGCAAATCACCGGACTGCCTGCCCGCGCTGCTCAACTCGCTGCTTTGTACGGATTGACCGACATTTTGGCGGCTCACCTGCCTGCCAAAACTGCGAACTGAGCGGTCAACTGAACCGCTCACTGCCTGCCCTTAGAATAGCCAGCTTGCCATGGCTGCTATCTCCTTTCAATCTGTTTCTAAAACATTCACCAATGCCCGTGGCACGTTCACCGCATTGGACCAAGTGTCTTTCGATATCCAGTCCGGTGAATTTTTCGGCCTGCTCGGCCCCAATGGTGCCGGTAAAACCACCCTC
>CANHLD010000201.1 GCA_947461325.1 Comamonadaceae bacterium | reverse complement strand
TGGGTGCAGCCTATGCGGTTTCAGAGATGGTCACGTCACGCGCAGACCTTCGCGACAGCTTGAAAACCTCGCGTCGCCTGGACCACAAAGGTGAAAGTGGTCCCATCGCCGTACAAATTGCAGGAACCGACGCTGACATGATGGCTGAGGCTGCAACTTACAACTTGCAACGCGGGGCCCAAATCATTGACATCAATATGGGCTGCCCTGCGAAAAAAGTTTGCCAGAAATGGGCAGGATCGGCTTTGATGCAAGACGAATCCTTGGCCATGTCCATCATTGAAGCAGTCGTTAAAGCTGCTTTGCCATTTGGTGCGCCTGTCACTTTGAAAATGCGCACCGGTTGGCGCTGCGATCAACGCAATGCGGTTTCTTTAGCCAAGCAAGCCGAATCAGCCGGCGTACAAATGATTACGGTCCATGGCCGTTCGCGTGACCAAGGCTATAAGGGCCATGCAGAGTACGACACCATTGCGCAAGTTGTAAACGCTGTGTCTGTTCCTGTAGTTGCCAATGGTGACATTGATTCACCTCAAAAAGCCCAACAGGTTCTGCAGTTCACCGGCGCAGACGCTGTGATGATTGGTCGTGCCGCGCAAGGCAAACCTTGGCTATTTCGAGAGATTCACCACTACTTGACTTATGGCAAGCTGTTGGCACCCCCTTTGGTGGCAGAGGTTAAGCGTTTGTTGATGCACCATTTAGAAGAGCACTACAGTTTGTATGGAAGCTTTACAGGTGTGCGCACGGCCAGAAAGCACATTGCTTGGTATGTTCACGGTTTGCCCGGTGCGACAGAATTTCGAAAACATTTAAATGCAATTGAGGACTGTCAAAAACAGTCCTTGGCAGTGGCTGACTTTTTAGATGAAATAGGGCAACAGGCCGATCGCTTGACCTATACGTCATCGATGACTGAGATGGAGACTACAGAATGAGCAAGAAGCAAATAGAAGAAGTAGTACGCCACAGCTTAGAGGCCTACTTCAAAGATCTGCGCGGAGAAGACCCAGATCAGCTGCACACGATGATGATTCAGGTGATGGAAAAGCCTTTGCTTGATGTCGTGATGAAGCATGCCGAGGGCAATCAGTCACGCGCAGCGGTCTGGCTAGGTTTGAATCGCAATACCTTGCGCAAGAAGCTCACTGAACACAAATTACTGTGATGAATTTCCTTGCACTGAAGCAAGCAGAAAAAGGAATCCTATGAAAGCACTTATTTCCGTCTCTGATAAGACTGGAATTGTGGAGTTCGCCCAAGCTTTGCATCAGTTAGGTATTCAATTGATCTCAACAGGGGGTACCGCTCAGCTGTTGAGTGCCCAAGGCTTGCCCGTTCAAGAGGTAGCTGAACTGACAGGTTTTCCAGAAATGCTGGACGGCCGAGTGAAAACCTTGCACCCCATGGTTCATGGCGGATTGTTAGCACGCCGAGATATGCCTTCACACATGCAAGCTTTGCAAGCCCATAGCATCGAACCCATTGATATATTGGTTGTCAATCTCTATCCGTTTGAGACCACGGTGGCCGCTGCTGATTGCTCGCTTGAAGAGGCCATTGAAAACATCGACATTGGCGGCCCCGCCATGGTGCGAAGCGCCGCTAAAAATTGGAAACATGTCGCAGTCGTCACCGACGCTGGCCAATACCCAGCGGTACTGAGCGAACTACAACAAAAAAATGCTCTCAGTGAGTTGACCCGTTTTCAATTGGCAGTGAGTGCCTTCAACCGAATCAGCCAATACGACGGTGCGATCAGCGACTACTTGTCGTCCTTGGATTTATCCACCCAGCAAAGAAGTCTATTTCCTGCACAAGCCAATGGTCGTTTCATCAAGTTGCAAGACCTGCGCTATGGGGAAAATCCTCATCAACTTGCCGCTTTCTATCGTGACACGCATCCAGCACCTGGTTCTTTGGTGACTGCACGTCAATTGCAAGGCAAAGAGTTGTCGTACAACAATATTGCAGACGCAGATGCTGCATGGGAGTGCGTCAAGAGTTTTGATTCGCCTGCTTGTGTCATTGTCAAACACGCCAATCCTTGCGGTGTTGCGTTGGCAGAAGATGCATTGTCTGCTTACCGCAAGGCCCATCAAACCGATCCTACTTCTGCCTTTGGCGGCATCATCGCATTTAACTGCCCCATCGATTTGGCGACGGCGCAAGCTTTGGGTCAACAGTTTGTTGAGGTGCTGATGGCACCTTCGTTTACCGGTGAAGCGCTTCAATTGCTGCAAACCAAAGCCAATGTTCGGGTGTTGCAAATTGCGCTACCTCCAGGTGGGGAAGACGCCTGGTCTCAAGGGCTTAACGCTATCGATGTCAAACGCATTGGTTCTGGCTTGCTGATGCAAACGGCTGACAATCATTTGCTTCGTTTAGAAGATATGCAAGTTGTGACTAAGCACAAACCCAGTCCAGTACAAATGCAAGATATGTTGTTTGCTTGGAAAGTAGCCAAGTTTGTTAAAAGTAACGCAATTGTTTTTGTTGGCGGTGGCATGACATTGGGTGTGGGGGCTGGGCAAATGAGCCGACTTGACTCCGCGCGTATGGCTGGCATCAAGGCGGGTCACGCAGGTTTATCTTTAAAGGGTTCTGTGGTTGCAAGCGATGCTTTTTTCCCATTCAGAGATGGCTTGGATGTGGTGGTTGAAGAGGGAGCTGTGTGCGTTATTCAACCTGGTGGTTCTGTGCGAGATGCTGAAGTCATTGCTGCAGCTGATGAGCAAGGTGTCGCCATGGTGTTCACGGGCGTGCGTCACTTCCGTCATTGATACAGATCAAGTTGTCACACTATTGACATAAAAAATTGATAGGACTTACTGTAGGATTGCTTGACATAACAGGGGTAGTTCATGCGTGCCATCAAGCAAGCTAAAAAATTGATAGAAAAAAATCCAAATTCTGCTGTTGGACTTACGTTTTCCAAACTCATTCTGTCTCTTGAATCTGATATCGAATTCTCTGTCAAAGACCTATACAGCTTAGATACCGCTGATTTTGAGTTGGCTATTGAAGTTCTCAAAGATTGGCGTATTGATCGTTTCTATATTGGTAAGGCCAAGGCGTTTGATATGGCCACCCATGCACATATTCTCTCTACCGAAAAATAAGCAGTTTCCGCCCCTGATTATCAAGAAGGGCATTTAATAAATCTTTTTACAGCGTGGCAAACACCTCGGCCGCGGCTTGCACCGTGGCGGCGATGTCGTCTGCCGTGTGGGCGCCGCTGACAAAACCGGCCTCGTACAAAGCCGGTGCGATGTAAACGCCACGGTCCAGCAAACCGTGGAAGAGTTTGTTGAACTTGGGGCTGTCGCTGGTCATGACCTTGGCATAGTTTTGCGGCAACTCGGGCAGCAAAAAGAAGCCAAACATGCCGCCTTGGCAATCGGCGCTGAAGGGCACACCGGCT
>CANHLD010000200.1 GCA_947461325.1 Comamonadaceae bacterium | reverse complement strand
TGGCCTCAATGCCGCCGAAATGTCTGGCCAAGTCCTTGGCTGTGGCTTCACCGACATGGCGTATACCTAAACCAAACAAAAACCTGGGCAACGTGGTTTGTTTAGAACGATCCAGACTGGCCAATAAGTTGTTGGCTGATTTTTCTGCCATGCGATCTAAAGCGGCCAGATGAATGAAACCCAATTTGTACAAATCGGGTATGGTGTTGACCAGACCAGCATCGACCAATTGATCCACCAGTTTTTCACCCAGGTCATCTACTTCGACCGCGCGTCTGTGTGCGAAATGCAAGATGGCTTGTTTGCGTTGGGCGCTGCAAAACAAACCGCCAGTACACCTGTAATCCGCCTCGCCCTCTTCGCGCAAGGCCAGACTTCCACACACCGGGCAAAGCTTAGGCATGGTGAAAACAGTCGCTTCATGCAGTCGTTTTTCAATTAAAACAGACACGACTTCTGGAATCACATCTCCGGCGCGCCTGACAATGACGGTGTCTCCGACACGCACATCTTTGCGACGGGCTTCGTCCTCGTTATGCAAGGTGGCATTGGTGACGGTGACGCCACCGACAAACACAGGGGCGAGTTTGGCCACCGGTGTGAGTTTGCCGGTGCGCCCGACTTGCACCTCAATCGCTTGCACCGTGGTCAGTTCTTCTTGCGCCGGGTATTTGTGCGCCACCGCCCAGCGCGGTTCGCGGCTTACCATACCCATGCGGTATTGCAAAGTAATTTGATTGACTTTGTAAACCACGCCGTCAATGTCAAAAGGTAAGCTGTCACGCAACGCGGCAATGTCTTGATGGAAGGCGACCAAGCCTTCCGCACCATTGACAAGCCTAGTGTGAGCCGACACCGGAAATCCCCATGCTTTGAGCTTGTTTAAAACCTCCATGTGACTGCCGTAGGTTTTCAAACCATTGAGGGTGGCGTCTACCGGGCTGAGTGAAGTTTCATGTTCAGAATGAAAATGCAAGGCATAAGCGAAAAAACTCAAAGGCCGCTGGGCTGCAATTTTCGGGTCCAGTTGCCTGACTGCCCCAGCTGCTGCATTGCGCGGGTTGACAAATGTTTTTTCATTTTTCACGCCCTGTGCAATGCGCTGGCGTTGTCGCTCATTGAGAGTATCAAAATCGTCACGGCGCATATACACCTCGCCGCGAACTTCTAAATCGGCAGGTGCATCCTGACTCAGGCGTAAAGGTATTTGACCAATAGTGCGTATGTTGTGCGTGACATCTTCGCCGGTTTCGCCGTCTCCCCGGGTACTGGCTTGTACGAGCAAGTGGTCGCGGTAAATGAGACTGATGGCAAGCCCGTCAAATTTCAACTCAGCCACGTATTCAACATGTGGATCTGAAGGTGTGAGTTCCAGTTGTTTTCGCACTCTTGCATCAAACTGAAACGCACCTTCTTTGCTGATGTCGGTCTCCGTGTGAATGCTGAGCATCGGTACTTTGTGCGATACCTGCATGAATGAAGCTATCGGTGCGCCGCCCACTCTTTGCGTGGGTGAATCAGGTGTGATCCATTGCGGATGCTCTGCTTCAATCGCTTGTAATTCTTTGAATAAGCGGTCGTATTCAGCGTCGGGAATCAGCGGTTCATCCAACACATAGTAGTGATGACCCGCGCGTTGCAGTTGGCTGCGAAGATAAGCAACGCGTTCCTGCATGGAATGCTTGTCAGCTGAAAAGACGGCGGGCTTGCAGCGAGCCTGCAGTCAGATCGCGTGCGGCAAGTTCGTCATAGAGTTGGCGCAAATCACGGTCAATCATTTGTATGGCTTGTTCGGACAAAATTTGGCCGTTGTCATCCGTGACCAAACCGTCCATGGCGTCAGACAATATTTGCGCTGTCTCGCACATGCGTGCAAAAGCCTGTTCTGTTTGAGCCACCTGCGGCACATCCAAATTCAAACTGATGCTTCTCAATGCCGCCTGGTTGGGGTCTTCGGCCATGGCGGCACGTGCATCGAATTGCAAGACAAGCACAGGAGGCAAGCCGGGTAAAGCCGACGGCACCACCATGCGACCCGGAATGACCCCGGGCACAAAACCCAGGCGGGCTGCTTGTTGCTGAACATAGCCCGGACTCCACGCGGCTTTGCGCGCTTGCAAGGTGAAACTCAACTGTGCGTCGTGTGCATTGGCAAATTGATCCAGTTCGCGAGCGTGTGCCAACGCTTCTTGCATGTCTGGAAACTCTGGGGTAGCTAAAAACACATCGGCAAAGGCCTGTGCTTTAACCACAAATTCAGAATACTCAATTTCATTCAACGGGCCTTGTCGGTTGGCGACTTGAATGCCGGCTTGAAAAGCACTGTAGTAGCGTTGTGTATGAAGCGACTCCCAATTGCCATTTTCTGCATTGAGTCCTTCCACCACAAACAGCTTGTTTCCTACCCGGCGAATGGGCGGCAAGGCGGCGATGGCAGCTTCACCGGATACGGGTGAATCAAGTTCGATGGTGGCAATCACATCAATCAGGGCATCAAGCTGTGACTTGATGTCGCGCTCTGTGACCTGCGCATGCATGCTTTGTTCTAGTTCGGCATCTGGTTCAATGGATTCAACTTCTGTAGGCAATACTTCCAAGGCCTCTAATTCATCGTTACTGAGAAATGGCTCTGCTTGCTTGGGTTGACTTTGACGCGATGTCCAAGTGCTGTGCGCTACCACCAGCACAAGTACCAGGCCGCCGGCGATGGCAAGCCACATTTGGAAATGGCTCATGGTTGGACTTTCATGTGCTGGCCACCATGCCGACCGCCTCTTCCATGTCGACCGCCACGATGCGGGACACGCCTTGCTCTTGCATGGTCACACCAATCAGTTGTTCAGCCATTTCCATGGCGATCTTGTTGTGTGAAATAAAGAGGAACTGGGTTTCTTTGGACATGCTGGCAACCAGTTTGCTGTAGCGCTCGGTATTGGCGTCATCCAAAGGTGCGTCAACCTCATCGAGCAAACAAAACGGCGCGGGGTTAAGTTGGAAAATGGCAAACACCAAAGCGATGGCAGTCAATGCTTTTTCTCCACCGGAGAGCAGGTAAATCGTTTGGTTCTTTTTACCGGGTGGCTGCGCCATGACTTGCACACCGGAATCCAAAATCTCGTCCCCTGTCATGACCAACTTCGCCGTACCACCGCCAAACAACTCAGGGAACATGAGGCCGAAATGGTGGTTGACGGTAGCGAAAGTGTCTGACAGCAAAGAGCGAGTTTCGATGTCGATTTTGTGAATAGCATCTTCCAATGTGGTAATAGCTTCATTCAAATCGGCAGACTGTGCGTCAAGGAATTGTTTGCGTTCACTGGCCACACCGAGTTCGTCCAAAGCGGCCAAATTGACCGCCCCCAAGGATTGAATCTCACGCTGCAAACCGTCAATTTCAGTTTGCAAGCCGGTGAGTTTGACTTTTTCTTC
>CANHLD010000199.1 GCA_947461325.1 Comamonadaceae bacterium | reverse complement strand
GGTGCGGATGCCAAAGCCTTGCGCGACACCTTGGACCAATTGAAAAACAAACTCAAAACAGCTGTTGTGGTGCTCGCCAGTGTGGACGGTGACAAGGTGCAACTCGCCGCCGGTGTGACTGCTGATACGCTGACCAAAGTCAAGGCTGGTGAGTTGGTGAATTTTGTCGCCCAGCAAGTTGGCGGCAAGGGCGGCGGCAAGCCCGACATGGCCATGGCTGGCGGTACCCAACCCGCCGGTTTGGACAAGGCCTTGGCCAGCGTGCAGGCCTGGGTCAATGAGCGTTTGTGATTTGCAATGAACGCCGACTTTGCCAGTCGCGTTCCTCTCCTGTGACGGGGTCTATGAACGCAATACGCTGCGCCAGCAGTTGCAAACGTTGGCTGAAATCATCGGCTTCATCGGGGCCGCGCAGCAATTGCGGGTAAAGCTGATCACCTCTGATAGGCAAACCCAGACTCACCATGTGTATGCGCAATTGATGGCGGTGGCCGGTCAGCGGTTGCAATTGGTACAGCGCCTCTTCGCCAACTCGTTTCAACAGCGAGACCCGCGTTTCGCTGTTGGGTTTGCCCGGAATTTCTTGTGAGAGAAAAAATTTATCCGCTTCTGCCAAACGGCTGCGGTACACCAGCGGCAGATGCAGTAGCGGATTGAAAGCCGCCACAGCTTGGTACCACTTGCGTACCTGGTGTTCGCGAAACAAGGCGTGGTAAGCATCCCGGTCTTGGGCGCGTTTGCAAAACACCACCAGGCCTGCGGTTTCGCGGTCTATTCGGTGAATCGGTGTTAGCGATTCACAATCAGTCAATCGTTTGAGTTGCACCAGCAAACAGCTTTGCAAATAACGCCCGCCCGGCGTCACAGGCATGAAATGCGGTTTGTCCGCCACCAGCAAGTGCTCGTCTTCAAACAGCACTTGTGCATCCTCTGGTAGGGTGGCTTCATGTGGCACGTTGCGGTAATAAAAAATAAATTGATGCGGCGCATACGGTTCATCCAGTGTCACTGCGCTGCCGTCCTCGTGCAGCACATAGCCTTTGTGGATGCGCGCTTCCCATTCTTCACAGGCAATGGCAGGAAACCGTTCGCACAAAAAAACCAGCAGCGTTGTCCAGCCCCCGGCCGGTAAACGCACTCGCGACGCACTGACCCCCAAGTGCATGGGTAGTGGATTAGACAAACCCATGTTCAATCAAAAAACTGTGTTGAACGGTATTGGCAACTGCATTCACGCCCGTTGAAATACCAGATCCCAGACGCCGTGTCCGAGTTTCAAACCGCGATTTTCAAATTTGGTCAAAGGACGGTAAGCGGGTTGGTTGCTGTAGCCGTCTGCGCGCTGGCTGCTGTTGACCAAGCCGGGTTCTGCTTGCATGACTTTAAGAATGTGTTCTGCATAAGGTTGCCAGTCGGTCGCGCAATGAATGTAGCCGCCGGGCTTGAGCCGCTTGAGCAGTTCGCTCACAAACGGCGTTTGAATTAATCGGCGTTTGTTGTGCCGCAGTTTGTGCCAAGGGTCTGGGAAAAAAATATGCACGCCGTCTAGGCTGTCTGCGATCAGCATGTGTTCCATCACTTCCACAGCATCATGTTGCAGTATGCGAATGTTGTCTATGCCGAGTTCACCCATGTGCTTGAGCAATGCGCCGACGCCTGGCTCGTGCACTTCGCAGCACAGAAAATTGTCTTGTGGTCTGACTTTGGCGATTTGTGCGGTGGCATCTCCCATGCCAAAACCAATTTCCAAAATCAAAGCTGCGCTGCGCCCGAACGCTTCGTCTGAATTGAAAGCATGGCGATCAAACGGCAGTACAAAACGCGGACCCAACTCTGCCAAGGCTTTGGCCTGTCCGCTGGTGGTGCGACCGGCGCGGGTAACAAAACTTTTGATGGTTTTAGGGTGGGCAATATGCGCAGGGGCTTGGTTGTTCATGGCTTGGTGTTAAAAAGATGTGCCGATTGTGCCTGTGGCTGCAAAGCCGACATGCTGTCAGCTTGCTCGCTTACTCAGCGGGGTGAATCGGTCAAATCCGAAGGCTTGGTTATCCTGTGTCCGGGCATGGACGATTTTCCATGACATCGTTCCCGCCATTCGTTCACCCAAGCTGTCATGGCCAATGATGATTCGTCTGCTTGCTGTTCATGCAAACCCAGCACCTTCGCGGCCGCATTCAAAGCCTTCATCACTTTGACAGGCGTGTCCAAGTCCAGACTCATGGCGCCGTTTTGTTTGGACAGTTTCTGGCCGTCAGTCGCCTTCACCAGCGGCGTATGCATATAAACAGGCTGGGGCAGGCCGAGGGCTTGTTGCAACAAAATTTGTCTCGGCGTGTTGTCTGCCAAGTCCTCACCTCGCACGACATGCGTGATGCCCTGGTCAGCATCGTCAATCACAACCGCCAATTGGTAGGCCCATAAACCATCGCTGCGCTTGAGGACAAAGTCACCTACCGCGCTAGCGACATGTTGGTATTGCCCGCCCAGCAAGCGGTCTTGCCACGCCAGTTCAGTATCCGGTACAAGAAGGCGCACTGACATGTCGGGTTGCGGTACGAGTTTCAACATCCTGCAAGTACCTGGATAGGGCATGTCGCGGTGGCGCTCCAAAGTTATGCCGTCGACCGCCAGCGTTCTGGCGATGTCAGTGCGTGAGCACCGGCAGGCATAAGCAGCATGCATCTGTATCAGAGATTGCAAAGCATTTTCGTAAATGGCGTGACGTTGTGATTGCCATGCCACAGGCTCATCACTCACCATGCCGCAGGATGTCAATTGAGAAAGTATGGTTTGCGCCGCCGCCGCAGAGCAGCGTGGCACATCCACGTCTTCCATGCGCACTAACCAGGTGCCTGAGTGGGCTCGCGCATCCAGCCAACTGGCCAGGGCAGCGACCAGCGAACCGGCATGCAAAGGGCCCGTAGGAGACGGCGCAAAACGGCCTCGGTAGGTTTGATCAGCTGATTTCAAAATAAAAAGTCAATGAATTCAATGAGTTGCAATTGACTTGAATGTAACTGACATTTTGCAAAAATCTAGGTGTAAATATATGTTGACATATTAATGTGTCAACCTAAAATAACTTTCAATCCCTAGGGAATATAAGGATTTGTGGCCATGGGGGCCATAAATAACCCTCGTGCGGGTTTTGCACGGACGTGAAAATCTTTCAAGGAGATAACACCATGTCAGACAAAGTAGGCCCAACAGGCCTGACAGAAGCCGAGTCAGAAGAAATTCATCGGCACCTCATCCAAGGGACTCAAATCTTTGGAATGATTGCAGCGTTAGCACACCTGCTGGCGTACATTTATTCCCCTTGGTTGAAATAAAAGGAGCACCACATGATCTACGGAAAAATCTGGACAGTGGTCAAACCTTCTGTCGGCATTCCTATCTTCCTCGCCGCAGTTGCCATCGGATCCTTTTCGGTGCACC
>CANHLD010000198.1 GCA_947461325.1 Comamonadaceae bacterium | reverse complement strand
GGTGTTGGGCGCTCAGCGAGCGGCCGCTTTTCCCCTGACTTTGACGCGCCACGGTATAGGCCGCGTGCATGGTGTGGAACGGACTGAAGCTGGTGCCACCGCCCACATCGCTGGCGAGTGCATGCAGCAGTTGGTGAGATTGCGCCAATGAAAAATCGAAAAAGCCGCTGTCTAAAAACAAATTGCTGGTCGGGCAAACCGAAGCGGCTGCACCACGCTCGGCCATCAGGTCGCGGTCGTTCGCATCCAGGTGCAAACAATGCGCATACACCGATCTTTTGCGCAACAACCCCATGTCTTCATACACGCCCAAATAACTTCGCGCCTGTGGAAACAACTCGGCGACCCATTTGATTTCATCCGCGTTTTCAGCTACGTGCGATTGCACCCAAACATCGGGGTGAACAGCGGCCAGTTCACCGGCACCACGCAGCTGAGCTTCGCTGGAGGTGGGGGCAAAACGCGGCGTGATCGCATAACCCAATCTGTCCACACCATGCCAGCGCTTGATGAGTTCTTCTGTTTCATAAAGACTTTGCGCCGCACTGACATCGCGCAATCCATCCGGGCTGTGACGGTCTTGCAGCACACGGCCGCTGATCATGCGCAAATGACGGCGTTGTGCCTCGGTAAAAAATGCATCCACTGAAGCGCTGTGCGCGGTGGCGAATGCCAGTGCAGTGGTCACGCCGTGGCGCATCAATTCTTCAAAGAAAAACGCAGCCACTGCAGCCGCATGCACAGGATCAGCAAAGCGTGTTTCTTGCGGGAAGGTGTAGTTGTTCAGCCAAGGCAGCAAGCCGTCTGCCGGCGAGGCGATCACGTCGGTTTGCGCATAGTGGATATGCGTGTCCACAAAACCCGGCGCGATCCAGCGGCCGCGCCAGTCGGTCGTGGGCAAATGTGCATGCGTGGCTTGCAATGTCCGGTAGTCGCCAATGGCACTGATGCGAGACACACCATCCGCACCGCGCGTGGTGACCAGCAAGCCATCCGCTTCGAAATGAATCTGGTCGCTCTTGGCGTCGGGAAACCAAAGTAGCGAAGCGCGGTAAGCGTGTGTATCTGAAGTGACTGGCATGAAAAAATCTGATCAGAAGGTTATCGATGGAATGTGTCAGACACGCGCACTAGGCGGTGGTTGAAGCAGGCGTTTGCAAGGCCATCAACACACGCTCTGGTGTGACCGGCGTATTTAACTGCACGGGTTTATTGCCGCCCAAGGTTTGACCGACCGCATCCCGCAAGGCTTCATACACGCTCATGGCCAGCATGAACGGCGGTTCACCCACGGCTTTGCTGCCGCCGATGTTGTCTTCGCGGTTGGCTTCTTGCCAAAGTTGGATGTTGAAGTGTTCGGGTATGTCAGCAGCGGTCGGGATTTTGTAGGTGCTGGCGCCGCGCGTTTGCAGTTTGCCGTCATGGCTCCACACCAGTTCTTCGGTGGTGAGCCATCCCAAACCTTGCACAAACCCGCCTTCGATTTGCCCTTTGTCTATCTCGGGGTTGAGTGATTTGCCGACATCATGGAGTATGTCCACGCGCAAGAGCTTGTGTTCGCCGGTCAAAGTGTCAATAGCGACTTCGCTGCACGCCGCGCCATATGCAAAATAAAAGAACGGCCTGCCGGAGAGGGTTTGCCGGTCGTAATGGATTTTTGGCGTGGCATAAAAACCGTCGCTCCACAACTGCACCCGTTGGCTGTAAGCGAATTGCACGGCTTCGGTAAAGCTGCGTAGCTTGGCTGGTGTGTGAATAACGCCTTGCTTGAACACCACTTGCGCTGGCGTGCAGCCATCAGCTTTGGCTAAGCAGTCGGCAAGATTGTGTTTGACTTGCAACGCGGCACGCTCTGCGGCGCGGCCGTTCAAATCTGTGCCGCTGGAAGCTGCGGTGGCGCTGGCATTCGCAATCTTGTCGGTGTCACTGCTGCTGATACGCACTTGCTCGAACGGGATGCTCAACACATTCGCGACGATGGCGCAGACCTTGGTATGCAAGCCTTGTCCCATTTCGGTGCCGCCGTGGTTGATGCGCACACTGCCGTCGGTGTACACCGATACCAAGGCTCCGGCTTGGTTGAATTGCGTGGCTGTGAAACTGATGCCGAACTTCACCGGTGTCAATGCCAAGCCTTTTTTGATGACAGAGTTTTGGGCGTTCCACCGTGCAATGTCTGCACGGCGCTGTCGGTAGTTGCAGTCGTTCGCTAACTGGGTCATCAACTCAGGCAGGATGTTGTCTTCCACCGTCATGCCAAAAGGCGTGGTGTTGCGAGGTGCTTCGCCATACAGGTTGCGCAAGCGCACATCCAAGGGGTCGAGTTGCAATTGTCGCGCGATGTCGCCCATGACGGTTTCGATCAACATCATGCCTTGCGGACCGCCGAAGCCGCGAAACGCGGTGTGGCTTTGCGTGTTGAGTTTGCTGCGGTGAGAAACAATGTCTACGTCAGATAAAAAATACGCGTTGTCGGTGTGAAACACCGCGCGGTCTGCGACGGGACCACTCAAGTCCGCGCTGAAACCACAATGCGCCCATTGCGTGGATTGCAAAGCCAGCAACAAACCGTTGTCGGCAAAACCGGCTTTGAAATCGTGGCTGAATGGATGGCGTTTGCCGGTCACCAGAAAATCGTCTTCGCGCGACAAACGCATCTTCACCGGCTTGCCTGTTTTTTGCGCAGCCAGCGCCGCCCACACCGCGAGTTGACCGGCTTGTGTTTCTTTGCCGCCAAAGCCGCCGCCCATGCGTCTGCACACCACACGAACCGCGTGCATGGGTATATGCAAAGCGTGCGCCACCCAATGCTGCATTTCACCCGGGTGCTGGGTGCTGCTGTGTATCAGCCATTCGCCGTTGTCTTGCGGTATGGCATAGGCGATTTGCGTTTCTAAGTAGTAGTGTTCTTGGCCGCCGATTTCCAATTGGCCTTGTATGTGATGGGGCGCATGTTGCATGTGCGCTTGGGAATTTCCCCTTGCCACATGGACACGCGGCAACACGGTGGTGTTTTTCGATTGCGCGTCTCTTGCGTTCAACTGTGCTTGTTCTGCTTGGACTTTCAACACAGCAAGATGCGCAGCGGCGCGTGCTTGCAGGTGCGTGTCAGCTACCACCAAACCCAATACCTGCCCGATATGTTCCACCCGTTGGCTGGCAAACACAGGCTCGTCATGCGTGAACGAGGAC
This sequence comes from Comamonadaceae bacterium, assembly GCA_947461325.1. Taxonomy (GTDB): domain Bacteria; phylum Pseudomonadota; class Gammaproteobacteria; order Burkholderiales; family Burkholderiaceae_C; genus Limnohabitans. Next base: position 267 of record CANHLD010000198.1, on the reverse strand, counting down.
AGCAACTTGTCGCCGGGAATATCCTCAGCTGTCACCACGGCGCGCACGCCTTCAGCAGACATGACAGCGCTCAAGTCCAGCGAAAGAATGCGTCCGTTAGCGGCACTGCTCAGAATCGGTGCAGCATGCAAAGTGCCTTCGGTCAGCGGCAGATCGTCTATGTAGGTTGCCAAACCTTGCACGTGAAGGTGAGCGCTTTCGTGGCGTGCTGAACTGCTCATGACAGGTCTTCCAGTTGAACCATACCGTGCCCTTGTTGCTCCAGCC
>CANHLD010000197.1 GCA_947461325.1 Comamonadaceae bacterium | reverse complement strand
CGCGAGCGTTGCCGCTTAGCGGCGGTGAGCGGCGACCGAACCGGCATGGCCTAAAGGTTTAACTTAGTCTTATCAAAACTGAAAAAAATTAATTGTTGTCTGACCCCAATTAATTAACCGATTAACCGATTCTCAACAAATTTTCTTAAGCAGCAAAGCGTCCACCCCCTCAGGCGCAATGCGAGTGAAACGCAATGGCGTTTCGTAATAGTTCATCACCTCACCTTGCGCATGCACACCGGCATACCGGGTCACTTGCGAATTTGCCAATTTGCCGGCCTGACAGTCCACCGAGGCAAGCGTTTTTTCAGAACGCACTTCCTTGCCTTCTAGATTGGTCAAGGGTTGCGCGAAATCGGTTAAGCGCCACACACTGATTTTTCCAGCCTGTGCTACGCCAGCAGGCTCATAGAAAAAAGTGCCCTCAGCGTTTTGCGTCAAGGGCAGCCATTCGGCACATGCCGGTGCACACCAGCAGGCCATGCTTATCAGTGCTGCGCAAAAAAAACGATTCATCTTCAAACTGAAACCAAGGAATGAAACAGGGAAAAAAACGGGACCCATGAATAATCGCACCTGCTGTCGAATCAATTGAGCTTGCGCGGCTCACCGAAATCACCCACCTGAGGGAACATGAATGTCGTGCTGCTCGGGCCTATGCCCATGATTTGCACGGTAGCTCCCTCCGTGCCACCGCCGTCGTAATGAATGGCGCCTGCAGGGTGTTGCATATAGCTGCCTGTTTTCAACGGTTGCGTTGCTTTAGGGTCCCAACTGTCGTCCGTACCGGCCAGCCAAGTGCCTTGCATCACGGTGACATAGCGGTCTTCACGGTGGTAGTGCGGCGCGCTCATGACGCCAGGTGGAAACACCACGCGAATCACATACGGGCCGGGCTTGGACGGATCACCTGAAATCACTGCGATTTTGATGCCTTTGCCGGCGTCTTTCCACGCGATGTTGTCGGGTTCGACCACAGTGAATGTTTTGTCAAGGCTTTGTGCCGACACCAGACCAGCAAAACCGCTTAACGCCAAAGTGATGGCGCACAGCTTAAAGTTAAAAAATCGCATGTGAAGTCCCCTTGTCTGAGTCCAAACTATCTTAACTGCGAGCCATGGTTTGGATGCACTGGTTTTCCCCTTAACGCCTCACAGCCCAATGACACCGCCGTCTTTTTTGCGAATCGCCACTGTGGCGGATCGCGGACGGGCACCGGGAGTCGAAGCGGGCCATACAGAGTAATGGCCGGGGTTTTTCGGGTCGCCCCGGTCCGAGGGTGATTCCCCCGGGTGCTGGATATTGATGAACAAAGTGGTGCCATCCGGCGTGAAGCTCAAACCAGTGATTTCACACATATTCGGTCCGGTCAAAAACCGTTTGACCTCTGCTGTGGCAGGATCACAGACCAGCATCTGGTTATTGCCTATGCGTTTGAACTCGCCCTGGTTCAGTTGACTCGAATGCACATCGGTTTCTATCCACAACAAACCGCCCGGCCCCATGGACAAACCATCGGGGCAGCCGAAAAAATCACCTTGAATATTGCCTTTGGCTTGAGCGCGTTCGTTGGCCGGGTCGCCTGCCAGCAGCAAATGGTTCCACACAAAGGTGTCTGCGGCAAACGCATTCTCATCTTTCCATCGGATGATCTGCCCCATGGTGTTGTTCGCCCTCGGGTTGGCCGCATCCACATCGGGAAATTTGTCTTGCCCCCGGTTGCTGTTGTTGGTCAATGTGCAATACACCCAGCCTGTTTCTTTGTCGATGGTCAACCACTCGGGGCGGTCCATTTTGGTCGCGCCGAGTGCATCGCTGGCCTGGCGAGCTTTGATCAACACTTCACCTTGATCGGCAAACCCGTTTGCTGGGGTTAGCGGCCCATGCCCGTGCACCATCGGCAACCATTTCCCGGTGCCGTCCGCATCAAATCGCGCCACATACAAGGTGCCGTGGTCAAGCAATTCACGGTTAGCGGCTGCGCCGCCAGGTGCAATTTTGTCGCGGCTGATGAATTTGTAGATGTATTCAAACCGCGCATCCTCACCCGAGTAAACCACCGCGCGCCCGTCTCCGGATTCTGTCACCCACGCGCCTTCGTGGGCACCGCGTCCAATGGCGGTGCGCTTGACTGGTGTGCTGTTCGGGTCCATGGGATCGACTTCGACAATCCAGCCGAAACGGTTGGGTTCATTGGGATGCTTGCTTGCATCGAAACGTTCGTCGTGTGACTCCCATTGGTAAAAACTTTTGGCGCGCAATCCCCAACGTTTGTGGTGCGGGCTTGGTGCTTCACCGGCTGCAAAATAAAAAGACCAATTTTCCTCACCCGACAAATACGTTCCCCAAGGGGTCTTGCTGCTCGCGCAATTGTTCAAGGTGCCTTTGATCCATCGGCCAGAGGGATCGGCTGCGGTTTGCATCATCGGATGACCGGCCGCAGGTCCGCCCACAGCGAAAACGGTATCTAAAGTGATGCGTCTCGCATATCGCGAAGGTCGCACCATCTGCCAGCCTTTGTGGTCAAGTCTCGCTTCGTATGCCGACAAACCATGTGCGTTTTGCGATTTCTTTACCTTTTCCGCAGACCAGTTTTGCATGCCGTCGGTATGCAGCAATCCGTCATCGGTGTACTCATGGTTGGTCATGATGACACCATGCGAAGAACTGGCATTCAAAGAAAAAAACGCCAGTCCGTCATGGTGCCTGCCCATTTGCACAGCTTGCTCTTGCGCGGTGTTGCTGGCGTCTGTGCGAAAAGCGGGCATCTGCCCGGAGATGCCGACGGGCTCGCCCCAGGCCGCCAAGATATTGAACGTATAGCCAGCCGGTACTTGCACAGCATCTTCCGTGCTCGGGGGCAAACCTTGAAAATTCAGACGCGAGGTTTTATTTGCTTCATTCTCACCTTGGGCGCCCATCACGGACAAGGGATGGAACGACCCGAACAAAGCAAGCCATGTGGCAGTTTGCAAATACTGTCTTCTCGCCGGGTTTGACACGTCATGGATGCTCGGGTTGGCAGACCGGTTGCTGTCTTCCATGGTTTCAAAATCTTTAGCCATATGTATTTTGTTGGATGTGATGTTCAAACACCATCATAGACACGCCACAGGCACGGCGCCTGCGATGCTTGGCTTATTCCTCTTTGGAACCTGTCAGCGTTAAGCCCAAGTTGGACCTTCAAAAAAACAAAGCCCTGCGATAAGTCGCAGGGCTTTTTAACTCTAAGCGGCTTAACCGCAGAGATGAAACCGTTCAGCCGTTGCGGTTGACGATCATCACAATGGAAACCAGCAAAGTGATGATGCCGCTGAAAGCAACGATACCGCCAATGTATACCTTGGCCAATTTGTTTCTGGTTTGAACTGCAAGTGTTTCGCTCATGGCTGGCCTTTCTGAGATGAAATGTTTGACCAATTAGTCTAATGAAGTTTACACATATTGGCAATGTGATTGTCAACTTAAATTGACGTTT
>CANHLD010000196.1 GCA_947461325.1 Comamonadaceae bacterium | reverse complement strand
GGAAGTTGCGTATCCAACTCGGCAACAGAAAACGCTTGGTTCACGCCCAAGGCAGCAGGCGCGGCTTGCGGGCCTAAGCGTATGCCGTCCCAAATTTCACGTTCCAGATCTTTGGGCTGACAAAACAAAGTGCTGCGACCACTGGCTTCAATCACCAGCCATGCGTTCGGCTCTGTGAAACCGGTGAGGTAAAAAAAATAACTGTCGTGGCGGTACGGAAAATCCGCGTCGCGGTTGCGGATGCGTTCGGGCGCGGTGGGGATGATGGCGACACCACCAGCGCCTAATCGAGTGGCCAAAGCGGCGCGGCGTGTTGCGTAAATAGAAGTCATAGAGGAATTGTAGGAGGGGAGTGACGACAACACGTTCGGTAGTGGCTTGCCAACAAATGGGGTGTCACTGGTTTAGCAAAGCCAAACGCTCAGGCGTGCCCACATCCACCCACAGGCCTTCATACAAGCTCGCGCTGACCAGCCCGCGGTCCATGGCCGCGCGCAGCATGGGCGCCAGCGGCGCTTTTATGCCTTGCGGGTTGCCAGCGGGTATGTCGCACCAATCGGCCTCAAAAAAAGCGCGCTTATAAAGCGCGATGGTGCTGAAGGTGTAAAGAGATGGCGTAGTCTGCAATGCGGGCTTGTCACCCAGACCGGCGAAGCTGTTCAATTCGGGCTGAGCAGACCTGGCCGCATCGCTGGAACTGGGTGAAGATTTAGGCAGATTCAAGGCCAGGCCCACAGCAGATAAACCGAAGTCGCCATTCGGGTTGTGCGCCGGGTTGGGTACCAGCCATATATGCGCCAGTGCCTCGTTCGCTATGAAGCTGTCATAAACATCGGTGGAAAAAACAAAATCAGGCACAAATACATCGCCAGCCGCGACCCAAAAAACCTTATCCAACATGGGTAAGGCCCGCACTATGCCGCCCGCGGTTTCCAACGCCTCACCCGCGCCCCGGCCTTCGTGCGAATAAAGCAAGTGCATGGGGTGTGAGTCAGCCTTTGGTGAGTGAAAGTGTGTGCCGAATGCCGGTTCAATCTGGCCGCCTAACCAACCGGTGTTGATCACTGTCGCCGGCACGCCTGCTTGCGCCAAAGCCTGCAAGGGATACCAAAGCAAAGGATGGCCGCGCACTTGTAACAGCGGCTTGGGACGGGTGTCGGTCAGCGGGCGCATGCGCTCGCCGCGACCGGCGGCCAAAACCATGGCCCGGGCCGGACTTGAAAAAGTATGTGCGTGCGCGTTCAAAGTCACAGTGATCCGAGTGTAGCCAGCCCAGACGTTGTCGCTGGCAGCAAATCGGATTGATGCACTTGATACTGTTCAAACCGCCTGCCAGATCCTCTGTGCCGCGCCACACAGCCGCGCCCGGCAGGTTTGGTTAAAATGACCGGTTCCCCTCTACATCCCTCTTTACCTGGAGCCACCCATGGCGAACCACCAACAAATGGCCAGTGCGATTCGCGCCTTGGCAATGGACGCGGTACAAATTGCAAATTCCGGTCACCCCGGCGCTCCCATGGGCATGGCGGACATCGCCGTCGCTTTGTGGGGCGGCCATTTGAAACACAACCCGACCAACCCGCATTGGGCAGACCGCGACCGCTTTGTGCTGTCCAACGGACACGGCTCCATGTTGATTTATGCGCTGCTGCACCTCACAGGCTACGACTTGCCGATGAGCGAATTGAAAAACTTCCGCCAACTGCACAGCAAAACCGCCGGCCACCCCGAGGTCGGCATCACGCCCGGCGTGGAAACCACCACTGGCCCGCTGGGCCAAGGCATCACCAACGCGGTGGGCATGGCGCTGGCAGAAAAACTGCTGGCGTCTGAATTCAACCGACCCGGCCATGACATCGTTGACCATCACACTTATGTGTTCATGGGTGACGGCTGCATGATGGAAGGCATCAGCCACGAGGCTTGCGCCCTCGCAGGTGCCTGGAAACTGAACAAGCTGATTGCTTTGTATGACGACAACGGCATTTCCATCGACGGCAAGGTCACGCCTTGGTTCATCGATGACACACCGGCGCGATTCAAAGCCTATGGCTGGAACGTCATTTCTGTGGACGGCCATGACGTCAACGCGGTGTCACAAGCCATCGCTAGCGCCAAACACAGCGCCGACAAGCCCACCCTCATCGCTTGCAAAACACACATCGGCCAAGGCAGCCCAAACCGGGTCGACACCGCCAAAGCGCACGGCGAGCCTTTGGGCGCAGACGAAATTGCACTCACCCGCGCCGCCATCCACTGGCCGCACGAGCCTTTCCATGTACCTGCTGATGTGTATGCAGATTGGGACGCCAAGACCAAAGGCACCGCACATGAACAACAATGGAACAGCGTGTTCAACGCTTATGCCGCTGTCCACCCCGAACTTGCCGCTGAGTTCAAACGCCGCATGGCCGGCGACTTGCCCTCCAACTTCCACCAAACCGTGGTCGACGCCGTGGTCGTTGCCAACACCAAGGCAGAAACCGTGGCCAGCCGCAAAGCCAGCCAGTTGGCGCTCGAAGCTTTCACCGCAGCCATCCCCGAAATGCTGGGTGGCAGTGCCGACCTGACCGGCTCCAACCTGACCAACACCAAGTCCACACCCAATATGCGTGTCGATCTGGCCGGTCGCATCGTCAAAGACGAGCACGGCCACGGCGGTCGACACATCAACTATGGCGTGCGCGAATTCGGCATGGCCGCCATCATGAACGGCATCACGCTGCACGGCGGCTTTATTCCTTACGGCGGCACCTTCCTCACCTTCTCTGACTATTCACGCAACGCCATTCGCATGGCCGCGTTGATGAAGCAGCGCGTGGTGCATGTGTTCACCCACGACTCTATTGGTTTGGGCGAAGACGGCCCGACCCACCAGTCCATCGAGCATGCGGCATCACTGCGCCTCATCCCCGGTTTGGATGTGTGGCGCCCAGCGGATACCGCTGAGACAACGGTGGCATGGGCTGTGGCATTGCAAAACGCACATCGCCCGACAGCCTTGCTGTTGAGCCGCCAAAACCTGCCGTACTTGCCCAAAGGCGATAGCAAGGCCAAAGATGCCAGCGGTCTGGACGCGATCAACAAAGGCGCTTATGTGCTGGCCGAACCGTCTGAAGTCGGTATGAACAAAAAAGCGCAAGCGGTCATCATCGCCACCGGCTCTGAAGTGCAACTCGCACTCAAAGCCCAAGCCTTGCTGGCCGAACACAAAGTGGCGGTGCGCGTGGTCTCTATGCCCAGCAACACCACGTTTGACCGCCAAAGCACGGCTTACAAATCGGCTGTGTTGCCGGCAGGTGTGCCGCGCATCGCGGTCGAGATGGGCAGCACCGACGGCTGGTGGAAATACGGTGTGTCGGCGGTGGTCGGCATCGACACCTATGGCGAGAGCGCACCGGCACCTGTGTTGTTCAAACACTTTGGTTTCACCCCTGAAAACGTCGCTGACACCGTGCGCGCCGTGTTGCAGCGGGCTTGATAGT
>CANHLD010000195.1 GCA_947461325.1 Comamonadaceae bacterium | reverse complement strand
GGTTTTGTCTGAGATGTCGGTGGCTTTGCCGGGACACCATTCCACGGAGAGTTTGCGCAAACCTTGCATCGCTTGGTAAGTGGATTGCGCCACCACAGCCACTGCGGTCGTGCTGCCATACATCTCGGGTAAGGCCAACACTTTGCTGACGCCTGGCATGGTTTTCACCAGACTGTCATCCATGCTTTGGTAGGTGCCGCCCAACTCGGGGTTCATGCCGACACTTGCATACAACATACCCGGCGGGCGCACATCCATACCGAACACAGCACTACCGTCAACTTTGGAAGTCGTTTCAAAACGCGGAATGCGTTGACCGATCAAAGTGAATTGCGACGCTTCTTTGAGTGTGAGCTTGTCGGGCCGGGCTTGTTTAGCTGCCAATGCAGCGAGTTCACCAAAGCGTGCAGATTTGCCCGTGACATGCGACACCACGCCATCTTTGACGGTGATCTCAGAAGCGGGCACTTGCCACTGAGATGCTGCAGCGCCCACCAGCATGGCGCGTGCACTTGCACCGGCTTCACGCATGGGCAGCCACAGGTCTTTGATGCTTGAAGAACCACCAGTCATCATCAAACCGAACTCGCGCATGGTTTTGCCTGTCAGTCGCTGCGCGGTCTGTTTGAGCTTGCCTTGGTTGTCCGGGTGAAACGGCAAACCGTCTGCGGCTACTGCTTGGTTGTTGTAGATGTTGTCTATCGGCGCTTGCTCGATGCGTACCTGGTCCCATCGCGCATCCAACTCATCGGCCAGCAACATGGCCAGTCCGGTGTAAACACCTTGGCCCATTTCGCTGCGGCTCATCACCACGGTGACACCGTCGTCTTCACCTATGCGAACCCATCCGTTGAATGCAGGTTGTGAATTGATGTCTGCCAAGGGTTGGGCGGTCAACAGTCTTTGTCTGGAGGGTAGTACGCCCCAACCAACCACCAGTGCACCTGTGCCCAGCGCGAGTGCGCCCAATACGTGTCTTCTTTTCAATTTGTCATCCTTGTTAGCATAGTCTGCATGAACGATTCAAACACAATTCCTGAATTCAGCCTGATCATCGTTGGCGATGAAATATTGTCCGGTAAACGCCAAGACAAACACATGTCAAAAGTCATCGATTTGATGTCTTTGCGCGGCCTGAGTTTGAGTCATGTGGATTATGTGGGCGATGATCCGCAACGTTTGACGCAAGCATTGCAGCGCGCGTTTGAACACAACGGGGTGGTGTTTTCTTGCGGCGGCATTGGCGCCACGCCGGACGACCACACGCGCCAGTCGGCGGCCGCCGCCCTGGGCGTTCCATTGGTGTTACACCCGCAGGCCGAGCAATTGATTCGCGAACGCACGCGAGATGTCGCGCTCGAGCAAGGCCTGCCTTATGAGCCTTTGCGTGAAGACAATATGCACCGCTTGAACATGGGCCGATTCCCGCAGGGCGCTGACATCATCCCGAATCCGTACAACAAAATCCCCGGCTTTACTTGCCGCGGAAAAGCTGGCACGGTGCATTTTGTGCCCGGCTTTCCAGTCATGGCTTGGCCGATGTTGGATTGGGTGTTGAACAAGTTTTACGCGGGCTTTGCCAGCAAGGGCAAGCGTTTGGAAAAATCTGTCATCGTCATGGGATCGATGGAAGCCACACTCACGCCTTTGATGGAAGCCGTAGAGGCTGAGTTCGCGGGCATCAAGGTGTTCAGCTTGCCAAGCGTTGACCACCCCGAATTCGGTCGTCACATAGAACTCGGGGTCAAAGGCCCGGTGGAACTGGTGGAGCAGGCCTTTGTCCGGTTGCTCGCTGGCTTGAGTCAATTTGGTGCACAATTAGGCCCTGAATTGGTGCGTTACTAAAATTGCACCAAATAAGAGCATTAAATTTTTGCTGAGTTAATTGATTTTGGCAAATATTTCTGTTTGAAATGACGTCATTGTGGGTGCTCGTTCTGACTTCCCTGCTTTTTCATCTTTTTTGTGACTTTTTGCTATGTGGCACAAATCATGCACGACAATATTGAGTTTTCCAATTCACACTAACCTCTCAGGAGAAACTGATGGCCAAGACCGTCGCCGACGTCATGAAGGACGTCAAAGACAACGAAATCAAATTTGTTGACTTCCGCTTCACCGATACCCGTGGCAAAGAACAGCACGTGAGCGTGCCGATTTCAGCGTTCAACGAAGACAAATTTTCTGAAGGCCACGCATTCGACGGTTCTTCCATCGCCGGTTGGAAAGGCATTGAAGCCTCTGACATGTTGTTGATGCCTGACCCCAATACCTCATTCATCGACCCCTTCTTCCAAGAGCCCACTTTGGTGTTGTCATGCGATGTGCTCGAGCCCGGTGACGGCAAAGCCTATGACCGCGATCCGCGTTCTATTGGCAAACGCGCAGAGGCCTATCTCAAAGCGTCCGGCATGGGCGACACTGCTTACTTCGGTCCCGAGCCCGAGTTCTTCATTTTTGACAATGTGCAATGGGGCAATGAAATGTCCGGTGCATTCTTCAAGATCGACGAGTACGAAGCCCCTTGGAACAGCGGCGCTAAGCTCGAAGGCGGTAACCGCGGTCACCGTCCCACGGTCAAAGGCGGTTACTTCCCCGTGCCTCCCGTCGACAGCACCCAAGACATGCGCGCCGAAATGGTCATGTTGCTCGAAGAAATGGGCATCCCGGTTGAAGTGTTCCACCACGAAGTGGCGGGCGCCGGTCAAAACGAAATCGGTACCAAATTCAGCACCTTGGTTGAGCGTGCTGACTGGACCCAAAAACTCAAATACGTGGTCTGGAACGTGGCTAACGCTTACGGCAAAACAGCTACTTTCATGCCCAAGCCCATCGTCGGCGACAACGGTTCAGGCATGCACGTTCACCAGTCCATCTGGAAAGACGGCAAAAACCTGTTTGCCGGCAAAGGCTACGCCGGTTTGAGCGACACCGCCCTGTACTACATCGGCGGCATCATCAAGCACGCACGTGCATTGAACGCCATCACCAACCCCACCACCAACAGCTACAAGCGATTGGTGCCCGGTTTTGAAGCGCCGGTGAAGTTGGCTTACTCCAGCCGTAACCGTTCTGCCTCTATCCGCATTCCTCACGTGGCCTCTGACAAAGCACGCCGTATCGAAGCACGTTTCCCCGATCCCATGGCCAACCCCTACCTGTGCTTTGCAGCACTGATGATGGCGGGCTTGGACGGTATCGAAAACAAAATCCACCCCGGTGAAGCCGCCACCAAAGACCTCTACCATTTGCCACCAGAGGAAGACGCGTTGGTGCCAACCGTGTGTCACAGCCTGGACCAAGCCTTGGAGTATTTGGACAAGGGCCGTGGCTTCCTGACCAAAGGCGGCGTGTTCACTGACAGCATGATCGATGCATACATCGAACTCAAAATGCAGGAAGTCACACGTTTCCGTATGGCCACCCATCCGGTGGAATTCGACATGTACTACTCACTCTGAGCACAGGCATGCGATTCAATCACGGG
>CANHLD010000194.1 GCA_947461325.1 Comamonadaceae bacterium | reverse complement strand
GTTAACCATCGGTATTTTGTTTGGCATTTACTCGTCGGTGTTCGTGGCCGCTGCCATTGCCATGTGGCTAGGTATCAAGCGCGAAGACTTGATCAAGGTTGTGAAAAAAGACGGTCCTGATCAAGACCCGAACGATCCAAACTCAGGCGCTGTGGTGTAACACCACAGCCCATGAAAAAAGCAGCCGATAGGCTGCTTTTTTTCGTCAGTCAAATGCGTTGATCAGTGTGCGATGCGGCCCGCGTTATCGTCACACAGCTCGTCGAGCACCAGCGCATCCGGCTCAATGCCTGCGCTCCAATACACCATGAGCACAATGATTTTCAAATCATCCAGGCCCACCGGGTGGTCGGTCACAGCCATGGCGCGATCCACCACGATTTCACGCATTTGCGCTGACATGATGCCTGCGGTTTCCATGAAAGTGATGAAGCCCAAGCAGGCTGAACCCAAATGTTGTTGCTCGGCATCGGAATACACGCGCATGCTCAAAGGCGACTGCACATAAGCGGGTGCCACACGTTGCTGGTGCACGTGAATCAAGTCGGCGTTTTGGGCGGCGCTGTTGAGACCAGCCAGCCAAGACAAGGCTTGCTGAATTTCATCGGCGTCAAATCCTGCGGCACTGAGTTTGCGACCCAGTTGCGGCAATTCTGGACAAACGTCACCACGCCAGTAGTGTTCGTAAACGTAAACAAGGACATCGAACATGGCTGCAATATAACCTGTTTTGCAGACGCTATATTTTTGCTCGGCTCACCAAGCTTTTCCGTCTTCCATTTCATCCATTGCCGGGCAGATCATCCGCACAATTGTTGGTACAAGCCGCCAGGCATTTCAGCGACCTTGCCTTTGCTCATCAATGCTTGCATGGCCAACAATGCCTCTTCCAGCGACATGCCGCTGCGAATCAACAAGGCCTCTAAATGCTGAGGTTCATAACCCAAGGCGTTGAGCAAATTGTGTTGTTGTGGGTTTAACGCTTCAGCTTGCGCTGGTGTTGTGAGATGTGGTTCAGATGCAAAGTGGATGGCTGGTAATTCTTCAAGCACATCTTGCACGCTCTCTACCAATTTCGCGCCTTGTTTTAGCAGCGCATGACAGCCCCGCGACAGCACCGAGTGGATGGAGCCCGGTATGGCAAACACTTCTTTGCCTTGCGACAACGCCAAGTCTGCGGTGATCAGCGATCCCGACTTCAAGGCTGCCTCCACCACCAACACACCCTGACTCAATCCGGCAATCAAACGGTTGCGTCTGGGGAAATGGTGCGGCAGTGGCGGCGTGCCCGGCGGCAACTCGCTGAGCAACCAGCCGTGTTGCGCCACTTGACGCGCCAGTGCGTGGTGGTGTCGCGGATACACCTGGTCCAAGCCGGTTCCGACAACGGCAACAGTCGCGCACTGGTCTTCAGGCTTGGTCTCAAGCGCGCCGAGATGAGCAGCCGCGTCAATGCCCATAGCCAAGCCTGACACGACACAACAACCCGCTTGTTGAAGCTGATGAGCCATTCTTTTGGCGTTGTGTGTGCCTTGCGGTGTCGGGTTGCGGCTGCCGACAACCGCCACGCCTTGCCAGCAAGGCAAATGAAGCTGGCCTTGCGCAAACAACAACAATGGCGGCTCTTCAATGTTTCTAAGCAAACCCGGGTACATGGGGCTATCCCAGGTCCACACTTGCTGCTGCACTCCGGCTTGTGTTTGCGCCAGCCAAACGCGAGTGCGGGCACACACGGCTTCCCATTCAACGGGTACGCGCAATAAGGACTGGGCTTGTGATTCCGATACCCAGGCCTGCAGTGCTGATGCGGGTTGAGCAAACACAGCACTTGGACTACCGAATAAGGTGATGAGTTTGTGCTGCGTTTGTGTGCCGACCAGCGGCGTCATTTGAAGCCTCAGCCAGTCACACCAATCGTCGTTAAGCTCGTGTGTGCTGTTCGCCTGTGGCAGTGTCGATGAATCCATCCCTTTGTCCTTTTGAAAACATGTTTCCAAGCGTAAAAGGCTTGCTCGCTCACAGAGTCAAGACAAACTGCGGGTTTTTGTAAGCGTGTCTTTACCCCGGGTTTTCAAAAAAGCGACAATAAGCACATGGCTTTACTACCCATTCTTTCCTACCCTGATCCGCGCTTGCACACTGTGGCCAAACCGGTGGCTGTCGTGGACGACCGCATACGTGCGCTAGCTGCCGACATGATTGAGACCATGTACGACTCCAAAGGTGTTGGTCTCGCCGCCACGCAAGTCAATGTGCATGAACGTCTCTTGGTCATGGACGTGTCTGAAGAGCACAACCAACCCATGGTGCTGATCAACCCCGAGTTGTTGTGGGCGAGCAAAGAGCGGATCAAAAACGAAGAGGGCTGTTTGTCGGTGCCCGGCATTTTTGACGGCGTTGAGCGGCCTGAGCGGGTCAAAGTACAGGCACTGAACGAACACGGCGAAACCGTCACCATCGAAGCCGAGGGTTTGATGTCCATTTGCATTCAACACGAAATGGACCACTTGATGGGCAAGGTGTTTGTTGAATACCTGTCCGCACTCAAACGCATGCGCATCAAAGGCAAATTGCTCAAAGCCCAACGCGAACTCGAGCGCTGATACATGCGCCTTGTGTTCGCCGGCACCCCGGAATTTGCCCGCACCGCACTCAACTCCCTGCACAACGCCGGTCATGAGATCGCGCTGGTGCTGACCCAACCCGACCGCCCCGCCGGTCGCGGTATGAAACTGCAAGCGTCTGCGGTCAAGCAATACGCCCTTGAACACCACATGCCGGTGTGCCAACCGCACAGCTTGCGCTTGGATGGCAAATATCCCGATGAAGCCTTGGCCGCACAACAAGCCATTGCTGATGCCCACGCCGAATTGATGGTGGTGGTCGCCTACGGATTGTTGCTTCCTGAATGGACATTACACAGCGTGCCACACGGTTGTTTGAACATACACGCTTCGCTGCTGCCGCGCTGGCGCGGTGCCGCGCCCATACAACGCGCCATCGAAGCCGGAGACAGTGACACCGGCGTGTGCATCATGCAAATGGACGCGGGCCTGGACACCGGCGCGGTGCTGATGCGCGAAAGCCTACCCGTCAGCGACAGCGACACCAGTGCCAGCTTGCACGACAAACTCTCCGCACTGGGTTCGCGCTTGATTGTGGAAACGCTGTCTGCGTTGCCGAAACTGCAAGCGAACACGCAATCCACTCAAGGCATCACCTATGCCGCCAAAATTTTGAAGGACGAAGCGCTGATCGATTGGCAGTTGCCAGCGCTGCGTTTATCGCAACGCATTCGCGCATTCGACCCGTTCCCCGGCGCTCACACCTTGTGCGAATCACAAGTGCTCAAAATTTGGTCTGCCTCAGCGATTGATTCAGATTCGCATGCAACACCCGGCAGCGTGCTGCAACTGCACGCTGATGCCTTTGATGTCGCCACCGGCGACGGCGTGTTGCGCGTGCATCAAGTGCAACGCCCGGGCGGCAAGCGCATCAGCGCTGCCGAGTATTTGCACAGCCAGAC
>CANHLD010000193.1 GCA_947461325.1 Comamonadaceae bacterium | reverse complement strand
GTCATGGCAGAAAAAAACTCTACCGCTTCATCGACCTCCATTTGCAGCACATCGCCTATGCTTTTGCCGCGCCAGCGCACTGCCAAAGTTTCGGGGTTGAAACGTGCGCCTTTGCACACCTCGCACAATACTTTCACATCCGGCAAGAAACTCATTTCAATGGTGCGCATGCCCTGGCCTTCACAACCCGGGCAACGGCCTTCTCCGGTGTTGAAACTGAAGCGCCCGGGGCCGTAGCCGCGCGCTCTGGCTTCCAAGGTGTCCGCAAACAATTTACGGATGGTGTCCCAAAACCCGATGTAAGTCGCCGGGCAACTGCGCGGTGTTTTGCCAATCGGGGTTTGATCGACTTCCAACACACGGTCTATGCTTTCATAGCCACTGACCGCCATGCAACCCACCCACGCCGGATGTTTGCCAGCCTCATTCGCTTTGCGTCCGGCCTGGGTGGAGCGTTGCGCCACCACCGCGTGCACATTGGTCAACAGCACATCGCGAGCGATGGTGGACTTGCCCGAGCCGCTGACGCCGGTCACCGCCACCAGTCGCTGCAAGGGCACGTCGATGGTGATTTTGTTCAGGTTATGGAGGAATGCCCCCGAGACTCTGAGCATGTCTTTTTTGGGCGCGACCAAACGACGCAATTGCGACGGGTGTTGCATGGCGTGTTTCAAATAACGCCCAGTTTGGGAATCGGGCGCGGCCATCAAATCTGCCACTGAGCCTTGTGCCACCAAATGGCCGCCGCGCTTACCGGCGCTCGGTCCGATGTCAATGATGTGATCCGCACGGCGTATGGTGTCTTCGTCATGTTCCACCACTACCAGCGTATTGCCTTTGTCGCTGAGCACTTTCAAAGCGTTGAGCAAAATCCGGTTGTCTCTGGCATGCAAGCCGATGGTGGGTTCATCCAGCACATAGCACACGCCTTGCAAATGGCTGCCGAGTTGTGCGGCCAATCGTATGCGTTGTGCTTCGCCACCGCTGAGCGTGGGCGCGCCTCTGTCGAGCGTCAAATAACCTAAGCCGACACTTTCCAAAAACTCCAAACGGCTTTGGATTTCAGGCAACAGGTCACGCGCAATCTCGGCTTCACGCCCGCTCAATGTCAATTCCGAAGCCCATGCGCGAATACGCTGCACGCTCATGCGTGCAAGTTCAGTGATAGAAACGCCAGCAAATTTGACGGCACGCGCCGTCGGGTTCAAGCGGGTGCCGTGGCATGCACTGCAAGCCTGATCGGCCACGTCTTCAAGCTCAGGTTCGGCAAAACTTTTTTCACGACCGCGGTCTTGCGGATCTTGCACAGAGTCGTCCAGCGCTGCGCGCTGCTCGCGTGTCAATGCGGTGCCGGTGCCGACGCAGGAAGTGCACCATCCGTGTTTGCTGTTATAGGAAAACAAGCGCGGGTCAAGCTCGGCGTAAGAGGTGTCGCACACCGGGCAAGCACGCCGTGTGGAAAACGCTTGCAGGCGACCGATGTGTGTGGTGTCATCACCTTGCTCCATGGTCTGCTGCAAACCGTCGAGTTCACTCAAGACATGCAACACACCCTTGCCGTGTTCCAGCGCGGTCATCAAGGCTTGTCTGAGCTCGGCTTCTTTGGCTGGCTCGACTGTCAAACTGGCCACCGGCAACTCGATGGTGTGTTCCTTGAACCGGTCTAATCGCGGGAAACCGGTGGTCGGTAAAAACTGACCGTCTACGCGCAAATGCGTGAAGCCGCGCGGACGCGCCCAATCGGCGAGTTCGGTATACACACCTTTGCGGTTCATCACCAACGGACTGAGCAAGCCAATGTGCTGTCCGCGAAACTGCTTCATCAGCAAAGCCGCCAAGCGGTCCGGGGTTTGCGGTTGCAATGCGGCGTCATCGTGTATGCAGTGTTGCGTGCCCAGCTTCACATAGAGCAAGCGCAAGAAATGCCAGACCTCGGTGGTCGTGCCGACGGTCGATTTGCGACCGCCGCGACTAAGGCGCTGTTCAATCGCGACTGTCGGGGGAATGCCATACACCGCATCCACTTCGGGTCGGCCTGCAGGCTGCACGATACTTCGCGCATAGGCGTTCAAGCTCTCTAAATAACGCCGCTGGCCTTCGTTGAACAGTATGTCAAACGCCAGTGTGGATTTGCCTGAACCGCTGACGCCGGTGACCACGTTGAACTGTCCGCGCGGAATGTCCACGCTCAGGTTTTTCAAATTGTGCTCTTTGGCATTGATGATGCGTATGTTGTTGTTAAGCACCTGGCCTAGGTATTTGGCTGAGGGTTCGGCTACTTCAAGCGCTTTCTTTGATGCGACAGGGTTGCCGTCTGAGGAGTCCGGCCTGGCCCCAAGCGCGTCCTCACCCAAAACGGCAGAAACAAGCAACTGCCCCATAGCCTCCACATACTCACGCAAAGCCTTTCCAGTGTGAGAGCTTGCATGTTCACGCAATTGCTCAGGCGTGCCTTCGGCCACGAGCAAACCACCGCCCTCGCCGCCTTCGGGACCGAGGTCAATCAACCAATCACTGGCGCGAATCACGTCCAGGTTGTGCTCGATGACGATCAGCGAATGTCCGGCATCCAGCAAGCGGCGCAAGGCTCGCATCAACTTGGCAATGTCATCGAAATGCAAACCCGTGGTCGGCTCGTCAAACAAAAACAGCACGCCTTTGCGTGCCGCAGGTTGACGGCTCGACGACGCGGTCTTCGCGGCCTCGGCCAAAAAACCGGCCAGCTTCAAACGCTGCGCTTCGCCGCCACTGAGCGTGGGCACAGGTTGACCCAAGCGCACATATTCCAAACCCACATCGACAATCGGTTGCAAAGCGCGAATCACATCGCGGTCGTTGGCAAACAATTGCGCCGCTTCGCTCACGGTCAGGTTCAACACATCAGCGACATTCAAAAACAGTATCTGACCGGAGGCAGGGTGTTTGCGTTCGATCTTGACCTCGAGTATTTCAGGGCGGTAACGCTGTCCGTCGCAATCCGGGCAGCGCAAATACACATCGCTCAAAAACTGCATTTCCACATGCTCGAAACCGGAACCACCGCAGGTCGGGCAGCGGCCGTCGCCACCGTTGAAACTGAATTTGGATGCGGTGTAACTGCGTTGCCGCGACATCGCCGTGTTGGCGAAGATTTCGCGCACCGCGTCCCAAGCACCGACATAGCTGGCCGGGTTGGAGCGCGCGGTTTTGCCAATCGGTGACTGATCGACAAACACCACATCACTCAAATGGTCTGCCCCTAGCAAGCGGTCGTGCGCACCGGCGCCTTCTGTGCTTTTGCCGAAATGGCGCAGCAATGCAGGAGCCAGAATGTCTTGAATCAACGTGGATTTGCCCGAGCCGCTGACCCCGGTCACTGTGACCCAGCGTTGCAAGGGAAATTCGATATTCAGATTTTGCAAATTGTGTTCGCGCGCACCTTCCAAAATCAAACGAGGGGTGGCGTCTGTGACCATGCGCTTCAAACCCAAACCGACTTGTTTGCGCGCACCGAGGTAAGCACCGGTCAAGGTGTCTGCATGTTTCAAATCAGC
>CANHLD010000192.1 GCA_947461325.1 Comamonadaceae bacterium | reverse complement strand
GTCGGTGCCCAAGCTGGTGTTCTCAGCAGGGCGGCGACCGAACTCGGAATACACCATCAGCGTCACGTCTTTGTCGCGGCCTATGCGCTTCATGTCTTGCATAAAACCGGCGATGCCATCCGACACATAGGTCAGCAAACGCTGGTGCAGCTCGCCTTGGTGCACATGGGTGTCAAACGCGTTGTGCCGGTAAGCCGTGTGGTAGATGCGGCTGGGCAAACGCGCATGGATCATGGCGGCAACTTTTGGCAGATCCATGGACAAAATGCCGTAGTCGATCGGCGTTTTGTAATTGCTCCAAGCCTGCCGAACTTGAACAGATGCCTGTCGCGCGCTTTGCGCCACGTCTTCTAAAAACTGCTGTGAAGCGTTGCCGCTGTCGGCGTTCTCGCCCGTGCCAATGTCGAGCAGGGCGCGACTTTGGTGCAAGCCTTTGCGCCCAAAGCGCTCAGGATCGTCAAACACCACCGGTACATGTCGCGCGGCGCGTACCGCCAGCGATTGGCGTTCATCGATGTTGATCAAAAAATTCGGTGTCAGTTGCGGGTCGATGGCGTCGGCCAACCGGCCCAGCCAGCCATAGGGCTCGCCGGTGTTGGGTGCGCCGGTGTGCCAGTAAGCGGCAGAGGTGAAATGCGAGTAAGAAGGGTTGTCGTAACCGCAACCGTGCACCACCGCCATTTGGCCGTTTTTATACAGCCGCTCAAACCCCGCCATGCCGGGGTTGAAACCGTGCATATCGTCTATCTTGCGCAGCTTGTTGGCGCGTATGCCAAGGTTGGGGCGCAGCTTGTAATAGTTGTCGTCACCAAAAGGCACGAGGGTGTTGAAACCGTCGTTGGCCCCGGTCAGCTCCACCACTACCAAAATGCGCTTGTCCTCAGCAGGCTTGGCGATGGCGCTCAAGGGCAGGGCGGTGCTCAGGCTCATGGTGCTCAAGGCTTGCAGCAGTTCGCGGCGTGTCATGGCATGGTGGTTCATGGCTTATCCCAGTTGGTAGGCAGGCAGCGACAGAATGACGTGCAACAAATTGCGCATGGCGTCTTCCATGTAGCTGTCAGCGGCCTTTAAATCGGTGGTGCCCAGGTCGTCGCTGATCAAGGTGGTGAGTTTTTCTTTCACCGCGTCAGACACGGGCACAGAGACAAAGCGCAACAGCAAATGGTCGACCGCTTGTGCCGTGGTTTTGCAATGGGCGTTGCGCAGCAGTTGCGACAGGTTGAGTTGCACTGTTTCGCGCGGTATGGGTTTGACTTTTTCTATCGCCTTGCGCCAGGCGTGGTAGCTGGCTAATCGGGTGTTGAAGTCTTCATCACGGTCGGCTTGCATAGACATGGACATATCGCCCATGGTTTTGCCTTCGGGCTGGGTGGCGGTGGTCACGTCCATGCCTTGGGCCAGTTTGTCTGCCACGCTCAATATTTGGTACAAGCCATTGGGCGTGCGGTCAGGCGCGACGAAATCGATGGGTGGGTACACCGTGTCGTACACCACGTTGCCGCGTGCCAGCAACAAGCCAGGCGTGATCCAACTGCGACCGTGCGCCCAGCCTGCGACGTTAGGCGGGTAAAACAATTTCTGGCCCAGCATTTCGGTTTGCTCGTTGAAGTCGGGGATGCCAGGCACACTTTTGAGTTCCATTTTTTTATAAGTGGAAATCAGCAATTCGACAGGGGGCTTGATGCGCGTGGCGGTGGACGCGGGGCTGTAAAAATCATTCGATAAAAACACGGTTTCCAGAAACTCCGCGATGTCATAACGCGAATCACGCAGCACTTGCCCGAGTTGTTTTTGCAGTTGCGGCGACAAGTCTTCGCGCACGAAATAGCGGTATAGCTTGGCGGCGATGAAGTCAGCGGTGGCCGGTTGCGCGAGCAGTATGTCGATGACTTGTTCGCCGTCAAAACGCCCGGTTTGGCCGAGCACGGTTTTTAGGTTGTCATCGTGCTGCGCCGGGTTGACTACAAACTTTAGCCGGTCGTAATTCCAGCCGGTGAATGCGCGTGCCGCTTCCTTGATGTCGGTTTCGCTGTAGTGGCCCACGCCCAAGGTGAACAACTCCATGATTTCGCGTGCGAAGTTTTCATTCGGTGCGCCTTTGACGTTCACGTCGGCGTCCAGAAACGCCAGCATGGCCGGGTCTTTAGCGACAGCGAGCAGCAGATCGCGAAATTTGCCGTTGGCGTTTTGACGCAATGTGTCGTTTTGAATTTGCAGCTTGCGGTAATCGCGCACCTTTTCTTCGCTGGTAGCGAAATGCCCATGCCAAAACAGCGTGAGTTTTTCCTGCAAAGGGCGCGGCGTGTTGAGCATGCGGTTGGCCCACCAGTAACCCAGGCGATGCGTTTCCAAGCGTGAGGCGCGCAGCCAATAAAGGTATCGGTCGGCCACTTGTTGCACCCGTCGGTTGCCTGCGGGTTTGACTTTCACACCCAGCGATTCGCCACTTTTCTTGGCAAGATCTGTGGCGGCAGGGCGCGAGCTGGCGAAGGGCTCCAAGCCGTCATCGTGCGAGCCCGAATCTTCAAACGGCACAAATTTGTCCGGTATGCGTTGGTATCGCACCAAAGTTTGCACCGCTTGCCGCGGTGTCATGCGTGCAAAATGCGCGACTTCTTGGGGCGTGGCACCAAAGCCTGCGCGTTCCAGCAAATGGCGCGCCTTGTCAGCGTTCCATTCCTGAACTGAAACAGGTGTCAACGCATTGGCCGGGTTTGATGCAGCGCAAACCATGTTGACAGCCAACAGGGTGATGAGGCCGGTCAAGGCCTTCATCCATTTGTGATTCAATGCCATATTCATCTACAAAATCATAGCCTTGCTTATGTCGACTGACTCATGAAAATCGCTAGCCGAACCGTGTTTGTTTTCGCCTGTGTGACAGGTGCCATGTCCGTGTTGACTGCCGCTTACGTGGCGCATCAGCATGCGCTGTCTGAAGATGCAGTGCGTTCATTGCAATCGTCTGTTCAGCTGCAGCAAATTCACGCGCTGGGTTTGGTGGTTGTTGCCTGGATGGCCATGCAAAGCCGTTTGACACCCGGTTTAGCGGTTGCCGCCGTTGCATGGGTCCTTGGCATTGTGTTGTTCAGCTTCAATATTCAATTGCGTCATCTGGCCGATCTGGACATGCTCAAACAGGCGGTTCCCTATGGCGGCATGGCGTATGTGCTGGGCTGGCTGGCCTTGGCCTTGGCGGGTTTCAGGCATCAATCTGCTGACAATTAAGGCTTGGAATAGCGCTCATCTGTTCGGGTTTGCCAGTAAAGAAGTTGAGCTTGCCTAGGGTAACCTCTGACGATGCAAAAAAGACCTGCAGACCAATTTATTAATGTCCATCAACACCTTATCCGTTACTGGGACGAAGGGCAAGGCACATCCACTGTCTTGTTGATTCATGGCATCAGTTGTTCGGTGCTGGAGTGGGAACACAACATCCACGCCTTGTCGCAAAAGCACCGTGTGATCGCGCTTGACCTGCTCGGTTACGGTTTGAGTGACATACCGCTCGATGCGGATTACGACATGCAAGCCCAAGCCCGGTTTGTG
>CANHLD010000191.1 GCA_947461325.1 Comamonadaceae bacterium | reverse complement strand
TAGGAGGGGTCGATAGAATCGCTACATTCTAAATGCGGGTAAAACCTGACCTGATGTCCCATTCCCCCGACTACCGTTTTTATGCAGCTTGGTTATTGATCGGCAGTCTGCTGGCCGGTTTGCTGTGGTGGCTAGCCCCTGTTCTCACCCCGTTTTTGATTGCGGCAGTCATCGCTTATGTGCTCTCGCCTCTGGTGCAACGCTTACAAGCCTGGGTTGGAAGCGGGGTGCCTCCATTCGTCATTGTTTTGCTGTGTGAAATTGCTTTTTTGCTGTTGCTGGTGGCTTTTGTGGGATTGATCGTGCCGGTGCTGTTCAAGGAAGCAGGGCGTTTGCAGGCTCAATTGCCTGAGTTGCTGGCGCAAGTGCAAACCGCAGCGTCGCCCTTGTTGCAGGGCATGGGTATTGAATTGCAGCTCGATCCGCAAGGCATCAAGGAATTGGTGACAACGCAGGTGCAGTCTATCTTGCACAACAGTATGGATTCGGTGCTGGCATCCTTGCGCATCGGCGGCAGTGTGGCGCTGGCTTTGATCGGTAACCTGATTCTGGTGCCGGTCGCGCTGTTTTACCTATTGATGGATGGCTCCAAAATGTTGACGATCTTGCGGGACTGGTTGCCGCGCAAAGCAGAACCTTCGGTGGTTGATTTTGTGGCCGAAGCAGACTCGGTGTTGGGCGAATATGTGCGCGGACAATTGCTGGTCATGCTGAGTTTGTCGGTGTATTACGTGATCGGCCTGTCTTTGTTTGGTTTGTCAGTTGCTTGGCCGATCGGCATATTGACCGGCATGGCAGTGTTTGTGCCCTATGTCGGTTTTGGTGTGGGCTTGCTGCTCGCGGCTTTGTCCGGTTTTTTAGAGATGGCACCTTTGCAAGCCACGCTCATGTTGACGGTGGTGTTCGGTGTAGGTCAGTTGCTCGAAAGCTTTGTGCTGACGCCACGGTTGGTGGGTGAGCGTATCGGTTTGCATCCTTTGGCAGTGATTTTTGCATTGCTGGCTTTTGGTCAGTTGCTGGGTTTTGTCGGTGTATTGATCGCCCTGCCTGCCAGCGCGGTGTTGCTGGTGGCGTTGCGTCGATTGCGTGAGCGTTACGTCGGCAGTCGTTTGTATGCAGGCTAAGCGCTAATGAAACAAATTGCATTGGACATTGGTGTCTCGGTCGGCCCCAGTCTGGCGAATTTCCATCCCGGGCACAACGCGGCAGCACTGGCTCATTTGGAGTTGTGGATGGCCGGGCGCACCCGCTCACCGGTTCCTACCTATTTGTGGGGCCACAACGGCAGCGGCAAAACCCATTTGTTGCAAGCCGTGGCTCATCACATTGAGCAACAAGGTGCATTCGTCGGTTGGATGGACAAGTCCACGGTACAGCCTGATGAATTCAATCCTGCTTGGGAAGTTTTGTTGCTTGACGATGTGCAAACCTACAGTGCTGTGCAACAGCACATGGCGTTCAATTGGTTTGTGAACGCAGTTACGCCTGGCGCCTTACGCCAGCCTTGGGTGCTGGCTGCAGGCAACGTGCCGCCGCAGGATTTGCCGCTGCGTGAGGATCTGCGCACCCGACTTGGCTGGGGGCATGTGTTTCATTTGCAATTGCTCGATGATGACCAAAGACGCGAGGTGTTGATGAAGCACGCGCAGGCACTGGGCATGCACTTAGGCAACGATTTGCTCGATTATTTGCTCAGCCGATTCAGCCGCGACTTGGGGCACCTGATTGACCTGCTTGAGCAACTCGACAACTACGCGCTGCAAACCCAGCGTCCTTTGACCATTCCATTATTGAGAGCCATGCTGGATGAAACCTGAACCACAGTTGAAACTCGCGCTGTTTGACTTGGATCAAACCTTGCTGCCCTTGGACTCTGACCAGTCGTGGGGTGAGTTCACCTTAGGGCTGGGCTGGGTGGATGAAGCCAGCTTTCGCCAAAGAAACAATGCTTTTTATGCCGACTACAACGCGGGGTGCCTAGACATTCATGAGTATGTGCGGTTTGCTACGCGCAGCATGCGCGAGCGCGGCATGGAAGAAGCGCAGGCAGCGCATCAATTGTTCATGCAACAAGTGATTCAACCTGCGATCAAACCTGCGGCTTTGGAACTTGTGGCACAACACCGCGCTTTAGGTGAAACGCTGGTGATGGTGACTGCCACCAATGAATTTGTCACCGCACCCATCGCCAAAGCATTTGGCATGGACGTTTTGCTTGCTGTTGAATTAGAGCGAGATGCCAACGGTCATTTCACCGGCGAGATTGCCGGCGTGCCCACTTTGCGTGAAGGCAAAGTTACACGCGTGAGCGAATGGTTGGCCAAGCAGGGCTTGGACTGGCCGCAAGTGCAAGCCACGTTTTACAGCGACTCAACCAACGATTTGCCCTTGCTGGAAAAGGTGCAGGTACCAGTGGTCACTAACCCCGGCCCCGCATTGCGGCAGATAGCCAAAGAACGCGCATGGCGTATCCTCGACCTTTTCGAGAACCCATGATCAAAAAAATCATTCAAAACCTGTTCGGTAAATCTGAAAAGAGCGGCGCCGGACGTTTCGGCAAACGACGCGTGATTCCTGCTAGCACCCACGGCATCGACCCAGAGTTGGTGGACGAGCGCGCCTGGAATGTGGTGCGCACCTTGCAGGAACGCGGGTTTGAGGCTTATATCGTCGGCGGCGCCGTGCGCGATTTGCTCGTCGGTTTAAAGCCCAAAGATTTTGATGTCGCCACAGACGCCACTCCAGAAGAAGTCAAAGCGTGTTTTCGGCGTGCTTTCATCATCGGCAGACGCTTTCGCATCGTGCACGTGGTGTATGGGCGAGGGCGTGACCACGAAGTGATAGAAGTCTCTACCTTCCGCGCGCACTTGGACAGCAACGATGCCGAGCAAGTCAGCGGCAACGAGCGCACCAGCAAAAAAGCTTTGTCCAATATGACGCATGCGGTGGACGCCAGCGGCCGCGTGTTGCGCGACAACGTCTGGGGCCCGCAGGATGAAGATGCCACCCGCCGCGATTTCACGGTCAACGCCATGTACTACGACCCGAGCGTGGGCGAAGTCATCGACTACCACCATGGTTTTGAAGACGCCGCCAAGCGCGTCATCCGCATGATTGGTGAACCGGCAGCGCGTTACCGCGAAGACCCGGTGCGCATTATTCGCGCCGTGCGTTTCGCCGCCAAACTCCATGCGCTCGGCTTCAAGCTCGAACCGCGCACCGCCAAACCGCTCAAAGCCATGGTGGACTTGCTCGCCGATGTGCCGCAAAGCCGTTTATTCGATGAAATGCTCAAACTACTGCAAACCGGTCACGCCATTGCCAGCATCGCGCAACTGAAACAACTCGGGCTGGCGCGCGGTATTTACCCGCTGCTTGACGTGGTGGTTGAGCGGGCGGACACTGCGTTCGTGCAAGCCGCGCTGATAGACACAGACCGGCGCGTCGGTGAAGGTAAACCGGTGGCGCCCAGCTTTTTGCTGGCCTGCGTTTTATGGGCTGATGTTCGCGAAGGCTGGCAAGCACGCATGGCTGACATGCCTGTGTTTCCCGCACTGCAAGAAGCGATGGAAGAAGTGTTTAATGCACGTATTGGGGATGTCTCCGGGC
>CANHLD010000190.1 GCA_947461325.1 Comamonadaceae bacterium | reverse complement strand
GCCACTGCCCAAGACCGCTTGGTCAGACTCTACCGATTGCAGCACCCAACCGGGCAGCACTTCTTCGCCGCGCTTGACCGGTTTGGCCGCTTGACCATCCACGGCAATCAAAGCCACGGCACGAATCGACCCGGCTTTGGCCACACCCAGCAATGTCAAGCGCGAAGCCAAGGGGTCGGCTGACTCAGGCTGCATGGCCACAGCGTCTGTCGCCCGGTATCCCAGCAAGCGGGTTATGTCTTCTGCCGACACCGTGTTTAAAAAACCACTGTCTGAGTGCAAGCGCACGCTGGCAACCGCAGGCTGGTCAGATCGCCACAATGACAGACCCCAAGCCGTGGCGCTGGCTGCGACCAGCGCCCAAAGACTGAAAGTAACGAGGATCGGGGTTTTGTCTGTCGGCATTCGGGTGCGGTGAGTGAATTAAAAGTATGTATTCAACATTATCATAGTAATTAATTTATTTTCAATAAACTCCATGGCTGACAAAAAGCATATAAAGCGACATGGCTTGCCGACAGCTTGGCAAACCGGTTTCACCCTGATTGAGTTGATGGTGGTGCTGGTCATCATCGGCTTGCTGGCGGCCTTGGTCGTGCCCAATGTGCTCAACCGCGCGGATGACGCGCGTGTCACCGCCGCACGGACCGACATCAGCCAGTTGATGCAAGCGCTCAAGCTGTTCCGATTGGACAACCTGCGCTATCCCACAGCCGAACAAGGCTTGGCCGCTTTGGTGAAAAAACCTGACAAAGGCCCGCCTGCGGCCAACTGGAAACCTTATCTGGACAAATTGCCGAACGACCCTTGGGGACGTCCTTACCAATACATCAACCCCGGCATTCAAACCGAGGTGGATGTGATGTCGTTCGGCGCAGATGGACAAGCTGGTGGTGAAGGCAAAAACGCAGACATCGGCAGTTGGCAATAAGCCCTTGCCCTGGGCCCTGCCAATTCGCTTGGCTGGATATGCTCGCGTGCACGCGTTGCACAAACAGTCCATGGTCAAAGGTTTTACCTTGATCGAACTGATGGTGGTGTTGCTGGTGTTGGCTCTGAGCAGTTCACTGGTTGTCATGAGCACGCGCGACACAGCAGAACACAACCTCAACCGTGAAGCCGACCGCCTGGTGAACGTACTTGAGGCGGCCCGTGCGCAAGCCCGCAGCCGCAGCACTGAGCTGCTTTGGCAATCGGACAGCTTGGGTTATTCAGTGCGCACGCTTATTGCCTCGGAGCCACCACTGCAAATACATCTCTGGTACATGCCGGGCACTCACAGCGAACCGACTTCTTGGGTAATCAGCGCAGAGCCTGTGCAAAGTGCGGTGCGCCTGACGCTATTGAACGACAGAACATCCGCAAAGCAAGTGAGTGTGGCTACCGATGGTGCCGCCAGCTTCAAAGTGACGCCATGAACATAGACACATCAGACATACCTAGCGCTGGATTTACTTTGATTGAAGTCATGGTGGCGTTGTTCATTGTGGCCCTCAGTCTGATGGCGGGTTTACGCGCAGCCAGCAGCATGACAGCCAATGCAGACCGTCAATGGATGGTGTTGTTGGCGCAGGTCTGTGCCAATAATCAATTTGTGCAACTGCGCTTGGCGGGCCAGTTCATCGACGTGGGCGAACACACCCGCAGTTGTCCGCAAGCCGGACATGATTTGCGCGTCGTGTTGACCGTGTCAGCCACGCCCAATCCGTCATTTCGCAGAGTAGATGCGCGAGTCATGGAAGCGGCCACGCCGCTGTTGCGGCTCAGCGGTTTGGTAGGGCGGTATTGATATGTACGCCACAGTCTTGCATCGATGGGGTAAACACATTTCAGGCTTTACCTTGGTAGAGGTGCTGGTGGCACTGACCGTGATGGCATTGTTGGTACTGATGGGTTGGCGTGGCCTAGACATCATGCTGCGTACCCGCGACATCACACACATACGTATAGAGGATGCCGCGCTGGTGCAAACCAGTGTGTCGCAATGGCGGACAGATTTGGATGCCATGCAAACCATGCCCGGTTTGTTGAATGGCAGCAGCATGCATTGGGACGGCAAAGTCATGCGATTGCTTAGATGCAGCAACACGCCTTGGACGACAGGTGCTGACAGCGGCTTGCGGGTGGTGGCTTGGGTGCAACGCGACGGTTACTGGTGGCGCTGGCAATCGCCTTTTGTGGTGACACGCCAGCAATTGAAGCAGGCTTGGCAAATGGCATCCCAATGGGGACACAGCCCAAACACGGATTTGCGCCAGTTTGAAACCCGCTTGATGGCTGCGCAAAGTTGGCAACTGTTTTATTACCGTGACAACGCATGGACCAACCCGTTGAGCAGCGCAGGCGCACCCAATGTCACAGTAAACCGCAACAACTCAACGGCCACAAATAACGGGACACCCAAAGACACGCCAGTCATGGCAGCAGTGGAAACACGCACTCCAGATGCGCTGCGTATCGTCTTGGAGTTGAGCCAAAGCGCACCTGAAAACATTTCGAATGCATTGACTTCGGAGTGGGTGAATCCAGCGTTCAACCCTCAAAGAATATGACAAGCCACCTTCACCAACAAGCTCAACGTGGCGCTGCCTTGCTGTTGGCTCTACTGAGCGCGGCCTTGGTTGCGATGCTCGCCTCTGCCGGCTTATGGCAACAGTGGAGAACACTGTCAGTTGAAACAGCCGAGCGCGGCTTGCAGCAAGCGCACTGGTTGCTGACTGGCGCACACGATTGGGCGCGGGTGGTGTTGCGTGAAGATGGTCGCAACGTCGGCGCCGATCACCTTGGTGAACCGTGGGCCATACCGATCAAAGAAGCGCGTTTATCGAGTTTTCTGGCGGCTTCTCCCGCAGGCGTGGTTGAAAACGCTGACGGCTTGATGGATCAGGTGTTTTTGTCCGGACGCATCACCGACATGCAGTCGCGCCTGAATCTGCGCAATCTGGTGGTCAATGGCGAGTTGGTCGACAGCGAATGGCAAGCCTGGTTTCGTCTCTATCATTTGTTAGGTTTGCCACAAGCGGAATTGGAAGCCTGGAGCAAAGCCTACAACGCCTCGCAAGCCTTGCCCTATGAAGAAGATGCGCCGCTCGAACCGCAACGCATTGAACAACTTATTTGGCTGGGCATGAGCCGCGACAGTTTGGCGAAACTCTCACCGCACATCAGCATGCTGCCGGTGGCTACACCGGTGAATATCAACACCGCCAGCGCGCCAGTGTTGGCGGCCGTGGTACCTGGACTGAGCGTGTCCAATGCGCAGCAATGGATTGCCAAACGCAACACACAAGCTTGGGACAGTCTGGAAGAGGCGCAAAAAAAACTGGGCGAGTCCGCCTCGGGTTTGAATCCAAAACAACACAGTATCAACAGCGGTTATTTTGAAGTCACGGGACAATTGCGGCTCGACTCGGTCACGCTGATTGAAAAATCTTTGGTGCGCCGCACAGGCATGGACAGCCATACGGTCTGGCATGAGCGCCGCCCGAGGCACAGTGAACCGGGTTGCATGGTGACGGTGGCAGCGCCATGTTGATCATTTATTTGCCTGCGCAAGCGCACACACATTACGACCATGTCGTGAGCGCCGATGGCGTTTCTGTCGACACTTACG
>CANHLD010000189.1 GCA_947461325.1 Comamonadaceae bacterium | reverse complement strand
TGCAGAATAACCCGCACCAGATTGTCAGGACTGTCGCTGTGCAAATTACCGTTGAGTGCAAGTGGTTGATTGACACCCAACAATTGAGGGCCGTCGCCGTCGTGGTGGCAAGCGCCGCAGCTGCCTGCAAACTGTCTGGCTGCAGCATCGGGCAACGGTGCGCTGTTCGCGGCATGGTTCACAACGGCCATGGCGCGTCCACCGAAATCCGCTTTATCTAAAGCTGCAGCGCCTGGGTTTAAAGAAGACAAATACACAGCCATGGCTTGCAAGTCTTCATCCGATACGGTTTGCAAATTGCGCACCACTTGCGCCATCGGGCCGCTGGCCGTGCCATGAAAACCGGTGAAACCTTTGCGCAGGTAATTGAAAAAATCCTGTTCGCGCCACGGCATGGGCGAGTGGTTGAAACTCGTCAGCGCTGGTGCTTGCCAACCATCCACCCAAGCGCCTTGCATGTACGCGGTTTGCTTCTGCTCGGCACCCATCAGGTTGCGCGGTGTGTGACAGGCACCGCAATGCGCCACACCATTGACCAAATATTCGCCTCTGTTCCATTGCGGCGTTTGCGTGCTGTCGTAACGCGCTTGTCTGTCGTTGTGAAACACCGAGGTCCAAACCGACAACAAGGGGCGCATGTTCAAACCCATCACCATCTTGGGTGCGGGCGTGGTTTGCGCGACCGGTGTTTGCGTCATCAACCAGGCGTACAGCGCGGTCATGTCTTCATCGCTCATGCGTGCAAAAGAGGTGAACGGAAACACCGGGTACAAAGCATGACCGTCGCGCGACACGCCTTCGCGCATGGCGCGTGCAAACGCCTGGTAAGACCATGCGCCTATACCGGTGTCAAGGTCAGGACTGAGATTGGTGCTGTAGACCGTGCCGTAAGGCGTAGCGAATGCTTTGCCGCCGGCAAGTGGTGCGCCCTGCTCTGCCGTGTGGCAACTCACGCAATTTCCGAGTGCTGCCAATTGCGCCCCACGTTGAAGTTGCGCTTCGCTGAAAGTTGCAATCACTGGTGTGATGCGCGGTATTGCACTGCGCCAACCCACTACCGCAGCACCCACGGCAATCGTAGCGAACAACACGCTGCCCCATTGTTGCCAACGCCAAGCACTGAGCAAACCTGGTTGCTTGGAGCGTGGCACATCAGGCATGACTTGTTCGGCTTGCGGTGTGTGTGTGCTGGGTGCGGCTATTGGGTTAATCGCCGCACGCACGACCTCAGGCGTGAAAGGCGGGTTGCGAAATCGCACACCCGTCGCATCAAAAATTGCATTTGCAATCGCTGCCGTGCCCGGCACTGACGATGACTCACCCGCACCCAAAGGGTCTTGCATCGGTCGCGGCATTTGCACCACTTCAATCACCGGCACTTGTTTGAAATTCAAAATCGGGTAACTGCCCCACTCGGCGCTTGTCACGCTGCCGTCCACACTGTCGGTTTGTATTTGCTCAAACAAAGCGCGGCTGGTGGTTTGCAACACATTGCCATGTACTTGTTGCTCGACGCCTTTGGGGTTGATGACGCGGCCTGCGTCATGCCCGACCACCACGCGTTTGACCTGTACTTCACCCGTGGTTTTGTTCACCTGCACATCAGCCACCCACGCAGCCCATGCGGCGCCAAAGCCTGGCCATTTGCTGTGTGTGTAGCGTGCATAAGCCACGCCCTGGCCTTGTAACCAATCGCCTTGCGTGGCTTGTTGTTGCGGTTGCGTGTGCGGCTTCCATCCCGCTTTGTCGGCCGTGGCTTGCAACATCTCTTTGGCACGTTCGTCAGACATGTGCGCCAAGCGGTATTCCAATGGGTCCACACCGGCAGCAGTGGCCAATTCGTCAATGAAACTTTCGTGCGCAAAAGCATTCGGCAATGCAGACACGCCACGCAACCATGACGCACGCAATATCGGCGGCATATCGTTGACAGTGACTCGCATGTCCGCGTAGTCGTAGGGCGGTCGAGCAGTGCGGTCGCCCATCTCGAAACTGCGAGCCAAAGGCTCTACGGTGCGCGTGAGCAACAGCGCCAGCGTGATGGCTCCATTCGACGGGTAAGACGATTGAAAGTCATAACCGCTGGGTTCGCCGTTTGCAGACAAACCACCTTGTACTTGCATGAGTTGCGCTGCGCCCTTGGGCTCCCACAATTGCTCTTGCTCGCGGCTAAGTTGCACACGTACCGGCGCACCCACGGCCTTGGACAACAGCGCCGCATCAGCGGCCACATCATCCGCACCATTGCGGCCATAGCAACCGGCGGCTTCCATGCGAACCACATCCACGTCGGTGTCACGCAAATCGCAAAGCAAGGCAATGTCAGCGCGCAAGGCGTGCGGGTTTTGCGTACCGGCCCACACGCGCAATTGAAACGGAGAATCGCTTTCTTGCGGCGGTTGCCAATGCGCTACTGCACACGAGGGACCGATAGAAGCATGTAATTGGTAAGGCCACACATAGGTGCGTTGCAAATGCTGATTGGCATCCCGTAAAGCCAGATCGACATCACCTTCATTGATCAACTGCCTCGCGGTGGACGGGTTTCGCCGGATCGCGTTTTCAGCGTCGGACACATCCGGCATGCCGGGCCATGGTTTCCAATACACCACCAGTTCGCGCATGGCTTGTTCAGCATGCTCTTCGCGCTCGGCCACGATACCAACAAAATCCCCTTGCACCACCACCGAACGTATGCCGGGAATGTGCGCGATGGATTGCGCGTCCACGCGCTCTAAACTTTTGCCTATGAAGTCGCCGCTGTCCGCGCCTGCATAAGGCGGGCGCACCACACGCCCGTGCAACATGCCGGGCAAGCGCATGTCATGCACAAACACCAGTTCACCAAACACTTTGGCAGGTATATCTATGCGCGGCAAACTTTGGCCTGACACACGGTGTTCTTCCACAGGCTTAAGCGGTGTTTCTAAATTCAGGTTCAACTCAACATTCAAGCCCTTGAGCAAACCACCCCAGGCCACCGGCGCACGGTCTGCGGCTTGAATGCCTTCTGGCGTTAATCGCAAGTCTTCAATTGGTAACACCCACAATCGCGCTGCTTGTTGCAACAACCACTGCGCAGCTTGCGCGGCTGCTGCACGCAAAGGTGCGGCGTGAATTTGTAGGGACGCACTTGCAATCGTCGAGCCTTGGTTGGGCGACACACCAGTCATGCCCATCACCATGTGTATGCGCGATGGTGACATCGACAATTCTTCAGCGACGATTTGCGTGAGTGCGGTGCGCAGTCCCGTGCCTAAATCCACATGACCGTGCAATGCGGTCACACTGCCGTCGTCCCACAGCGCAATGAAACATTCCGCGCCCTCGTCTGCTTGGCTATACACAAAGCCGGGTTGACCCGGTGCAGGCGGCGCAATAGGCAATGGGGCACGCACCACGCGCAACACACCCTGCGCCAGAAACACATCGGCACGTGTTTGCACCTGTGACGCGCGCATGCTCACGAAGTTTGTGCTTTCATCAGTTCAGCAGCACGGTGCACCGCCGCGATGATTTCTAAATGCGTGCCGCACCGACACAGATTGGCTGACAAGGCCTGACGTATCTGGTCATCACTGGGTTGCGGATTTTTTTGCAGCAAGGCCACCGCCATCATCA
>CANHLD010000188.1 GCA_947461325.1 Comamonadaceae bacterium | reverse complement strand
TAATTGCCACTCGCGGCCATGCTTGCACCCGGCACGGCCAGTGACAAACCTGTGGCCATGGCACCGGCTGCACCCCAGTTCAAAAACTGGCGGCGGCCCATACCGGTGGTACGCGCCATGGAGGGAGGGGCACAACAGGCACAAGGTGCCAATGTGTTGGGAATAGTTTTGAAAACGCTTTCGGACATGGGCTTCACCTTATGAAATTTGTAAAAGTACTGAACACCGTCCACCCGCAACGCTTTTTACGAAGCAAATAGATTTATCAGATTTGACAGTAATCGGCACGAATTCTATAAATTTAATGAAAAATTCAAAAATTTTGAATTTATGGGGTGAATTCAGTTGTTTTCTTTCAGTCCGGCATACTGGCTGTGCCTTTGAGTGAATACCAAGTGATTAATTTTGTCTTCAGGCAAGCCCAGCAAGCTCAAAGTGTGGGTGGCCAGGCTCAGGCTGACTTCAAACGCGTCCGGAATCACTTCATGGGCCCCGGCTTGTTTGAGCAGAAGCATGTCGTGGGCGTCGCGGGTGCGCACAATCACCGGCACTTGAGGGGCATGCTTGTTCACCAGCTCAATCACGCGCAAGGCCGTGGCCGTGTCGTCAAAACTCACCACCACGGCTGATGCCCGGTTCAATCCGGCGGACAGCAAATTGGAAAGCTGAAAGGAGTCGCCCACATCAACTTGGTGACCATCGAGCACCGCGCTCTTGACCACCTCGGGGTTCACATCCAAGGCGATGTAAGAGATGGCTTGTTGCTCCAGCAATTGGCACAGGTTGCGCCCTGTGTGACCAAAACCGCAAACCAAGACATGGTGATCGACCGCCATCGCATGGCTGGCGATGTTGGTGATTTGCAAAGATTGACTCAGCCAATCGTCGGGTGAAAAACGGTAAACCAAACGGTCTGCATGCTGAATCAAAAACGGCGTCGCCAACATAGACAACACCATCGCCGCGAGCACCGGGTTAGACCAGCGCGGGTCAATCAAGCCCTGCCCCAAACCCAGCGTCAGCAACACGAAACCGAATTCACCGGCTTGCGCCAGGTAAATGCCTGTGCGCGCTGCCACACCGTTGCTCGCACCACCTGCGTAGGCCAAGGCCGCAATCAAGCCCGCTTTGACCAACACGGGAATGACCGCCAACACCAACACCCAAGGCCATTGCATTTGCAACACCTGCCAATCGAGTTTCATGCCCAAGGTGATGAAAAACAAACCCAGCAACACATCGTGAAAAGGCCTGATGTCTTCTTCCACGCGGTGCTTGTAATCGGTCTCTGCAATCAACATTCCGGCCATGAATGAACCCATGGCCATGGATAAACCGGCATGCTCCGTCAACCAGGCCAAGCCCAGCGTGATCAACAAAATATTGAGCATGAACAACTCTTCGCTGTTGCGTTTGTCAACAATGCGCAACCACACGCGCATGATTTTTTGACCGCCCCACAACAACAAACCGACCAACACGGCAGCTTTCAATAACGCCGTAGACAGCTCGGTCCAGACATTACCTTCGTTCATTTGACCTAGAGCAGGAATCAACACCAGCAAAGGCACCACCGCCAAGTCTTGAAACAACAATGCGCCGATGACGCGTCGGCCGTGCTGCGAATCCAACTCCGAGCGCTCAGCCATCATCTTCACAACGATAGCGGTGCTCGACATGGCCAATGCCGCACCCAACACCACCGCACCTTGCCAGGTCAAGTCCCAGGGCAGTTGCCAATAAGCCATCAATTCGGATAACAAAAAGTGCCCCAACAAACTGCCAAGCAAAGTCAGCAGCACTTGCGCCATGCCAAAGCCAAACACCATCTGACGCAATCGCATCAACTTGGGCAAATTGAATTCCAAGCCGATGACAAACATCAACAGCACCACACCCATTTCGGCCACCGAAGCAACTGCTGCCTCGTTTTGCTCAATCAAGGTCCCGCCTTGCGACAGAAAAATACCGGCCACCAAATAGCCCAACATCGCAGGCAAATGCAGCAAACGACAGCCGACCACGCCAAAGACAGCGAACAGTAAATAGATAAGCGTGGTTTCCAAAGGCGACATCATGGGTCTATGTTAAATGGTTAACATGACAACTCACCCGAGTGACACTAAGTCATTACTTTGAAAATGAACCATTTGTATGAGCACTGACGATTTACCCTCATTGCGCCAGGATTTACTGGACATTCCCGACAACACCAAACTGCACGGCGGTCCACTGCTGCAACACCCGCCGAAAATATTGCTGCTTTACGGTTCGTTGCGCGAGCGTTCGTTCAGTCGCTTGCTGGCCGAAGAAGCCGCTCGCCTATTGCAAACCATGGGCTGCGAAACGCGTTTTTTCAACCCCAGCGGTTTGCCCTTGCCTGACGACGCGCCAGACACCCACCCGAAAGTGGTGGAACTGCGCGAGCTGTGCACTTGGAGCGAGGGCATGGTGTGGAGCTCACCGGAGCGACATGGCGCGATGACCGGCATCATGAAAGCCCAAATTGATTGGATACCACTGGCGCTGGGTGCGGTGCGCCCAACGCAAGGCAAAACGCTGGCAGTCATGCAAGTAAGTGGCGGCTCTCAATCTTTCAACGCGGTCAATCAAATGCGCGTGCTCGGACGATGGATGCGCATGATCACCATCCCCAACCAATCATCGGTCGCCATGGCGTACAAAGAGTTTGACGAACAAGGCCGTATGAAGCCTTCTGCCTATTACGACCGTGTGGTGGACGTGATGGAAGAGTTGGTGAAGTTCACGTTGCTGACACGCTCGGTGTCAGACTATCTGGTCGACAGGTACAGCGAGCGCAAAGAAGCACATCCGATCGACCCCAAAGTGCTTTGACAGGGTAACGGTTTGCGAGCACCAAGTCTGTGCTTTATTTTTAGCCAAGCACTATTTTGGGTCCCACTTTTCGCAGGCGTTGTCCGGCTTGACCTCGGGGAAATGCGACATCAATTTAAATTTGCGCGCTATCTCCGATGCTTTGAAATAATCAAAACCGCAGCGCAAGCCTGTCTTCGCTGATGGCGAAGGCATCAGGTACTTGCAAGTTTGGCAATGCGGTGGCGGCGGGAAGTTCACGGTGTGTCTCTGGTTTTTGTTTGTACATCAGCAATAGGTGTGCCACTTGTTGGGACATGTGCATTTGGTCTTCGTGAAAACTCGATCAGCGCACAAGCAGATTAGGATCAAAGCTTCAAGCACCTGAACAGCCCTTCAAATGATTGACACCCACTACTGCCAGTTGATGGCCGACTACAACCAATGGATGAACGACAAGCTCTACCGCGCTTGCGCTTCATTGCCCGAGCATGAATTGCGTACAGACAAAGGCGCGTTCTTTAAGTCTATTTACTTGACCCTCAACCACATCACGTATTCCGACTTGGCTTTTTTGTCGCGCTTCACGGGTGAACCGCCGCAAGTGCCACCTTTGGGTGAAGATTTGTTCGGCGGGTTTCAAGCGCTCAGCGTTCAACGTCAGTTGTTAGATCAACGAGTGTGTGATTGGTCCCAAACTCTGACGCCAGAGTGGCTGGCGCACACACTGACCTATGTGAGCAAGGTAGATGGCAAGCACAAAACTGCACCGCACTGGGTATTGGTGACACACATGTT
>CANHLD010000187.1 GCA_947461325.1 Comamonadaceae bacterium | reverse complement strand
TGCGTGCCGACATGGACGCGTTGCCCGTGCACGAGGCCAACACCTTTGCCCACGCCAGCCAACACCCCGGCAAGATGCACGCGTGCGGCCATGATGGCCACACCGCCATGTTGTTGGCAGCGGCTAAACATTTGTCGCAGCACAAAAATTTTGACGGCACCGTCGTGCTGATTTTTCAACCCGCCGAAGAAGGCGGCGGTGGCGCGCGTGAAATGATCAAAGACGGTTTGTTCGACAAGTTTCCCGTCGACGCGGTATTCGGTTTGCACAACTGGCCGGGCATGGCGGTTGGCAAAGCGGCGGTCAGTGCTGGGCCGGTCATGGCGTCGAGCAACGAATTCAAAATCACCATCAAAGGCAAGGGCAGCCATGCCGCTCTGCCGCACAACGGCATAGACCCGGTGCCTATCGCATGTGAAATGGTGCAAGCTTTCCAGACCATCGTCTCGCGCAACATCAAACCGGTGGACGCCGGTGTCATTTCCGTCACCATGATCCACGCCGGTGAAGCCACCAACGTCGTACCTGACAGCTGTGAACTGCAAGGCACGGTACGCACCTTCACCGTCGAGCTTCTGGACATGATCGAGCGCCGCATGCACACCATCGCCGAGCATGTCAGTGCCGCGCACGAAGCCACGTGTACCTTTGAGTTTGTGCGCAATTACCCGCCGACCATCAACCACGCCAAAGAGGCCGACTTCACCCGCAGCGTATTGGCTGACATCATCGGCGCGGAAAACGTACTGGCGCAAGAGCCGACCATGGGCTCGGAAGATTTCTCTTACATGTTGCTGAAGAAACCCGGCACCTATTTTTTCTTGGCCAATGGCGATGGTCAGCACCGCGAAATGGGTCACGGCGGCGGCCCGTGCACTTTGCACAACCCGAGCTACGACTTCAACGATGACCTGATTCCGCTGGGCGGCACCATCTGGGTGAACATGGTCGAGAAATTTTTAGCCAAGGCCTGACCTCTTTATGCAACTTGCAACGGCGACGCTGCCGATTGTTTTGTTGCCCTCACCTCTTCATCAGCGCGCTGACCAATCGCGAATTTTTCAGGCGCTGTAGACCTGCATCAGCGACTGCAATTGCGCTTTGGGTGCGTCCACCACATAGGGCAGCAGCAAACCCAGCACCTGTTGAGCCCCGCGCAAAGCGCTGTGATCTGCGTTGGTGTCTTCCAGCGCGTGTCGCGGGTTTTGCACATACTCGTAGCTCAGCCACCAGGTCAGCAAAACCACCATGTGCGTGGCGCAACGTTGGCGTTCTTCATCGCCTTGAGTTAACACACCGTGTTGTTGCAACCCGCTCAGCATGGCTTCAAATGCCTGATGTTTGCGTTGCAAAACGCCTTTGACCTGACCTTCGAGGTGACGGTTTTTGCTGAGCAAATCGTTCAGGTCACGGTAGACAAACCGGTGCCGCCAGATCAGCTCGAACAAGCTGTGCATGAAAAACCAGGCGTGCTCCATGTCGCGCACATCGGCAGCGGCCGGCAAC
This sequence comes from Comamonadaceae bacterium, assembly GCA_947461325.1. Lineage (GTDB taxonomy): Bacteria > Pseudomonadota > Gammaproteobacteria > Burkholderiales > Burkholderiaceae_C > Limnohabitans. Next base: position 2,178 of record CANHLD010000187.1, on the reverse strand, counting down.
AACTGGTCCATGTCGTGCACATACTCGTCAAACAAAGCGTTGACCAGCAATTCTTTGGCAGGGAAGTGGTAGAACAAATTGCCTGGGCTGATGCCCATGTCAGACGCGATCAAGGTGGTGGCCACATTCGGTTCGCCATAGCGGTTGAACAAATCCAGCGCGGTCGCGAGGATGCGCTCGGCGGTGCGGCGCGGCGGCTTTTTCACCGGCTTAGCCCTTGCCGCCGGACTTCAGTGCTTTCAATTCCGCTTCCAATGCCGACACCCGCGCTTGCAAATCAGCCATGTCTTGCGCGTTCGGCAAGCCCATGTTGTGCAAAGCTTTGGCCACACGTTCTTCAAAAATACCTTCCAAGCGGTCGAACTGGCCGCTGGCGCGTTGACCCATGTCGCTCGCCATGGCCCCGGCTTTAGCGGCAGCTTCTGCCATCTTGGCCTGCGCTTGCATGGTGGTTTCCTGCAACTTGCTGCCATCCTTGACCAATGTGTCGAACACTTTGCTGCCTTCTTCCTGCGCCTTGGCAAAGGCGCCTAAGCCGGCCTGCCAGATTTGCTGGGCAGAGTTTTTCATGTGCTCGCTCATTTGTTGGGGGTCGAACGTTGGGGGCTTGCTTGACATGGGGGCTCCTGTGATCAATATGAATAACAGTGCAATTTAACCGCTTTACAATCGTTGATCATTATTGAATAGATTCGCACGACATTTATGAATTGGTATGCCATCCATTCCAAGCCTCGCCAGGAAGAACGCGCGTTGGAGAATTTGCAAAGACAAGGTTTTGAAGCTTGGCTGCCCCTGTTGACAGTGGAGAAAGTGCTGCGATCCAAGTTGGTGCAAGTGGTGGAGCCCATGTTCAGCCGCTATTTGTTCATCCGCTTGGACACGGAGCAGACCAACTGGTCTCCTATCCGCTCAACCTTGGGTGTGAGCAAATTGGTGAGCTTTGGCAACCGCCCGGCGGTGGTGGCGGATGAATTGATAGAGGCTTTGCAACAATTGCCTGAGCAAGCCCCGCAACGCTTGATACAACCGGGCCAGCAGGTGAAAATTGTCTCAGGCCCGTTGCGCGGCCTCGAAGGTATTTACCAGCAAGCCGATGGCGAATTGCGTGCCATGGTGCTGATTGAACTGCTTAACAAACAACACCGCATCATCACCGACATGCAAGATTTAAGGCCTGCCACCATCTGACCATGGCTAATTCACTTCAACACATTGCCATCATCATGGACGGAAACGGACGCTGGGCCAAACAGCGTTTGTTGCCGCGCACGGTGGGTCATGTCAAAGGCGCCTCCAATGTTCGACAGATGGTGAAAAACTTCAGTGACTTGAATCTCAAGTACCTGACGTTGTTTGCGTTTAGCTCCGAAAACTGGCGACGTCCGGCAGAAGAGGTCAGCGCTTTGATGAACTTGTTTTTGCAGTACCTGGAAAGCGAAGTGGCGGAGATGAAAGCTGCCGGTATCCGCTTGCGCGTCATTGGAGACCGCAGCGCATTTGCCCCTGTGTTGCAATCCCGCATTGACCAGGCTGAGCAAGAAACCGCGCACAACACGCGTTTGCATTTGACAATCGCGGCCAATTACGGCGGCCAGTGGGATGTGTTGAATGCGATGCGCGCTTGGCAAAACGCATACCCGAACAAAAATTTGCAGGACATGGACGCTGCTGCCTTGTCCACCTACCTGAGCACCGCCGATTTACCGGACCCAGAGTTGCTGATCAGAACCGGAGGCGAGTCCCGCATCAGCAATTTTTTGTTGTGGCAAACCGCTTATACCGAACTGTATTTCACTGAAACCCACTGGCCGGATTTTGATGCAGCTGCTTTGAAAAAGGCGATTTCCTGGTATGAACACAGGGTCAGGCGCTTTGGCCGCACAGACGAACAAGTGGTCCAGGGTCATGCAGGCGACAATCTGGGTACTTTGAATTCAGCCCCGCCTTTGGTGCCCCCTCTCAATATCAGCTAATATTCGGCTTGCAGGCTTAGTCATTAGTTTCGGGTGCCTGCAGCTCTCAACCGACGGTTCACCCGCTGTCACTCCAATTAGCTTTCAAAGCAACAGGCAAAACTTAAATGAAGAACGATACACGTCCCACACACAACCGCAAAGAATCCGCCCCACAGCGTTCCGGTCGATGCATTGCATTGATCGATAGCAATTACATGTC
>CANHLD010000186.1 GCA_947461325.1 Comamonadaceae bacterium | reverse complement strand
TTGAAATCGCAGTACGGGCATTTTTTCAAACACCAAGGCAAATGCACATACACCGACAGCGGCGGCAATGAAGATAAGTTCAACGTGCCCGGGCGCATCAAATGCGCAATGTCCAAGTTCATGTCAGCCAACGCTGTTGCATCAGTTCGCGCATCAAACGTGCAGCCTGCCCACGGTGGCTGCGGGCATTTTTTTCAACTTCGCTCATTTCTGCAAACGTCATGTTCGCCTCGGGAATGAACATCACCGGGTCAAAACCAAAACCTTTGTCACCGCGCAACTCGCGCGTGATTTCGCCCTCGGCTCGACCGCTGGCGATCAAAGGCTCAGGGTCATCAGCATGGCGCAAAGCCACCAGCGTGCTAACAAGTGCTGCGCGGCGGTTGTTTGTATTTTGCATTTGTTCAAGCAAGGCGAGGCGGTTGTTGTCGTCGCTTTTTTCATAGCCGAATTGCGTGCAATAAAACGCGGTTTGCACACCGGGCAATCCGTTGAACGCATCCACGCACAAACCTGCGTCATCCGCTAAGGCAGGCAAACCGCTGAGGCGGCTGGCGTGACGTGCTTTGGCCAGGGCGTTTTCCACAAAGGTGTGAAACGGCTCATCGGCCTCGGGAATATTCAATTCAGCTTGTGCAATCAATTGCAAACCCAAAGGCGCGAACATGGCTTGTAACTCGGCCAGTTTGCCTTTGTTGTTGGACGCCAGAACGATTTGTTTCATCACTTGGCAAAAGCAGCTTTTTGCAAAACCACCAATTCGCGTATGCCTTTGTCAGCCAACGCCAGCAACTGGTCCATTTCTGAGCGACTGAAAGCCGCACCTTCGGCTGTGCCCTGCACTTCCACAAAACCGCCAGAGCCTGTCATCACCACGTTCATGTCGGTGTCGCAAACCGAGTCTTCTACATATTCAAGGTCAAGCAAAGGCACGCCGTGAAGTAAGCCGACTGAGATAGCTGCCACATGGTCAATGATGGGCGACTCACTGAGTTTGCCGCTTTGAATCAATCCATTGACTGCATCTTGCGCAGCGACAAACGCACCGGTGATGGCTGCTGTGCGCGTGCCGCCATCGGCTTGCAGCACATCGCAATCGAGTTGAATGCTGCGTTCACCCAATTTCTTTAAATCAAACACCGCACGCATAGAGCGCCCGATCAAACGCTGAATTTCTTGAGTGCGTCCGCTTTGCTTGCCCTTGGCTGCTTCGCGGTCGCTGCGGGTGTGGGTGGCTCGCGGCAACATGCCGTATTCGGCCGTCACCCAGCCCTCGCCTGAGCCACGTTTATGCGGCGGCACTTTTTCTTCAACCGATGCAGTACATAACACTTTGGTATTGCCGAATTCGATCAATACCGATCCTTCGGCATGCATGGTGAAGCTGCGGGTGATGCGAACCGCACGCAAAGCGTCGGTGGAGCGGGTCTGACGTGAAGCAATAGTGGTCATGGACAAAATAATCGCAAGGTGAATGAAGACGCCATTGTCGTTCAGGCGCTGCCGTCGCCTGAGATAATGCGGGTTTTGGAAATGAGAGCGCCATGTCCCTGCAAAGCATGACCGGCTATGCCAGTGCACAGTCACACGTCGGCGCTGACACGCCTGGCGCCCAGGGCTTGCGCCTTGGTCTTGAAATCCGCTCGGTCAACAGCCGCTATCTTGATCTGAGTTTTCGCCTGCCCGAAGAATTGCGCCAACTCGAACCGGCCCTGCGCGAACTCGTCGGCAAAAGCATCAAGCGCGGCAAAGTAGAGGTTCGTGTCAATCTAGAGTCGGCCACTGAGAACTTGCTCGCAGCGCCCGATACGGCCTTACTGAAAAACCTGCTCAATATTCAAAACCAAGTGCGCATGTGGCTGCCTGATGCACCTTTGTTGTCAGTGTCAGAAGTCATTCGCATGGCCTCGCACAGCAACCCGGTTGCTCAACAAGATATGACCGCAGATGTCATGGGTTTGGCCAAAACGGTGATCGCACAGCTGTGTGAAGCCAGGCACCGCGAAGGCCTCAAACTCGCTGACGATTTGCTCAGCCGCGCCAAACAATTGCATACCTTGTCAGACCAGGCGCTGCCGCTGGTGCCACAAGCCGTGGCCTTGCAAAAACAAAAATTCCTTGAGCGTTGGCGTGAAGCCATAGCGTTGGCGGATGCACAGGCTTTGCCTGAGAGCGTGCACGAGCGTGCACTGGCAGAAGCGGCCAGCTTTGCCATTCGCGCCGATGTAGCCGAAGAAATCACCCGGCTGAAAACCCATTTGGATGAAATTGCCAGACTGCTGAAACAAAAATCACAACCGGAAGGTGTGGGCAAACGCTTGGATTTTTTGATTCAAGAATTGCACCGCGAAGCCAATACGCTTGGTTCCAAATCCAGCGCCATCGAACTCACACGCATTTCGCTGGACATGAAAGTGCTGATCGAACAAATGCGTGAACAAGTACAAAATCTCGAATGATGACTACCTATCCCGGCAATTTATTTGTGGTGGCGGCGCCCAGCGGCGCAGGTAAATCCAGCCTTGTCAAAGCCTTGATGGAACTCGACGCCGGTGTGCAACCCTCGGTGTCGCACACCACCCGCGCACCTCGCGGCCAAGAGTTTCATGGGCGCGAGTATTTCTTTATCACCAATGACGAATTTGACCGCATGGTGGCAGACGAGGCTTTTTTGGAATGGGCCCATGTGCACGGCAACCGCTACGGTACCTCTCGCGCCACCATCGAAGAGCGCATTGCCAAGGGCATGGATGTTATTTTGGAAATCGACTTCCAAGGCGCGGTGCAAATCAAAAAAATATTTGCCAATGCGGTGCTGATTTTCATACTGCCGCCGAGCATGGAGGAATTGCGCTCCCGCCTGCAACGCCGGGGCGAGGACAGCCCTGAAGTGATTGAACTGCGCTTAGAAAACGCTGCGCAAGAGATGGCGAAGGCGCATGAATTTGACTTCGTTATAATTAACCAACTTTTTGACAAGGCCTTGTTCGACCTCAAAGCCATTGTCCATGCGCAAAGACTCAAATACGCGTCCCAGCGCCGAAGCAGGTCCGATATTTTTCAGGCTTTAAACCTCACCTAACCGATCCGGAGCACACCACCATGGCACGCATTACTGTTGAAGACTGTCTCGAACAAATCCCCAACCGCTTCCAACTGGTGCTGGCTGCCACTTACCGCGCCCGCATGCTGGCTCAAGGTCACACACCCAAAATCGAAAGCAAAAACAAGCCAGGCGTCACTGCATTGCGCGAAATTGCCGCCGGCAAAATCGGTTTGGAAATGCTGAAAAAAGTACCCGGTTAATTCGCCCTCTTCCGGCGAAGCCGCACAAAGCACTGCCAAGGCAGTGCTTTTTTTTCGCCCTTTCAGCCCTTCAACCCGCAAAACGCTACAGTTAGGCCATGGCAACCACACTCGCACCCAAATCAGCAACACCGACGCCCGCCAGCAATGCGGCGGCGGCGAGTTTTGCTTCATTGGTTGACAAGTTAGATTACCTGGGCGCCGAAGGTATTGAGCAGGTGCGGCGCGCTTATAAATTTGCTGATGAAGCCCATCTTGGCGTGACCCGCCGCAGCGGCGAGCCTTACATCACCCACCCCATTGCTGTAGCCTTGCAATGCACGGAGTGGAAACTCGACAGCCAAGCTCTGATGGCCGCCTTGCTGCATGACGTCATGGAAGACTGCGGC
>CANHLD010000185.1 GCA_947461325.1 Comamonadaceae bacterium | reverse complement strand
TAGTCGCCGGTATCGACGTGGGGCGTATAAATGGCTTTGTGCTTGCCGCGTAAACGGAGGGCTGCTTCGCTGGCAATCCGTCCGAGCACCTTGTCGGTGGCGTCAATCACAAACCACTCATGCGTCACGTCAGCGGGTTTTGCGCTGAATGTTGACATGTGAATTTCCTAGAGTGGGTTGTGGGGTTCTTTTCCACGGTCGGTGTTCTTCTGATGAGAACCTCTTAGGTGGGGGGTGAAAACTACGCCGCGGAACCTTGGTCGCTGCGAAGCCCTACATTCTATGCCAATTTATACCTTGTGGCGCAAGAGCCCTTGGGCGGGTTACCATGGCGGCATGTTCAGTTACCGTCACGCCTTTCACGCAGGAAACCATGCAGATGTGCTTAAACACACGGTATTGGTTGCAGTGATGAAGCATTTAGCACTCAAAGAGGTGGGTTTCACCACCATCGATACCCATGCCGGTGCAGGCATATACCGCTTAGACAGCACAGATGCGCGGCAAAGCGGCGAGGCGCAAGAAGGTTTGCTGGCCTTGATGCGCAACAAATCCAAGCTGTCGGGTCCCATGGCCGAGGCCCTGGTGGATTACCGCAAGGTGTTAGACCACTTTAACCAGCAAGGCGGCCTGCTCAATTACCCCGGATCGCCCATGATGGCGCATCATTTGTTGCGGGAACAAGACAAACTCAAACTGTTTGAAATGCACCCCACGGACATTCGCGCGCTGCAAACCAATGTAGATGCGCTCAAAGCCGGTCGACAGGTGACGGTGATGCATGAAGATGGTTTCAACGGCTTACCCAAATACCTGCCGCCGTCCACCCGTCGCGGACTGGTGTTCATAGACCCCAGCTACGAAATCAAACTCGACTATGAGCGCGTGGTGGTGGCAGTGTCCATCGGACTCAAACGATTTGCCACTGGCACTTTTGTGATTTGGTACCCCATCATTCCCAGACCACAGGCGCACAGTCTGCCACGCCATTTGACCACCCTTGCAAAACAAGCCGACAAGCCTTGGTTGCACGCCACACTGCGCATCAAAACCGGCGCGCGTACCGATGGGGTGGCAGGGGAAAAGGCCAAACCCGTGGGCCTGGTGGACAGCGGCGTAGTCATCATCAACCCGCCCTTCACTTTGTATGACCAACTGCAACAGGCCTTGCCGCAAATGGTGCAATTGATGGGCCAGGATCACCTGGCCGGTTTCAGTCTGACGCGCGGCTAAGCGAGACTGAGGTTGCGGCAAATCGCCGTGACTGCAGCCGACTGGTTCATGGTGTAGAAATGCAGTCCGGGCGCACCGCCGTTGCGCAACTGCTCGCACAAGTCACTGACCACATCCAAACCAAAGGCTTTGATGGATGCAGTGTCGTCCCCAAATGCTTGCAAACGCAGACGTATCCAGCGCGGTATTTCCGCGCCGCAGGCATCTGAAAAACGCATCAACTGGGACGAACTGATGATGGGCATGATGCCCGCCACCACCGGGATATCCGCGCCAAGTTTGTAGGCCTCATCTACAAAGCGAAAATAAGCATCACTGTTGAAAAAATACTGGGTGATGGCCGAGTTTGCGCCTGCTTTGACTTTGGTCACATACGCCTGCACATCAGCCTGCGGTGATTTGGCCTGCGGATGCACTTCGGGGTAACAACCGACTTCGATATGGAAATGCTCACCCGATTCCTGGCGAATGCATTCCACCAATTCGCTGGCGTAACGGAACTCACCGAAAGTGCCATGCCCGCTGGGCAAATCGCCACGCAAAGCCACCATGCGGCGAATGCCCGCTGCTTTGAATGCCGCCAACTGCTCACGCAAAATCTCGCGCGTGGTGCCTATGCAAGAGAAATGCGGCGCCGCATCAAAGCCGTCTTGCAGAATGCTTTGCACTTGCTGCAATGTGCCGTCTTGGGTGGAGCCGCCCGCGCCATAAGTGACACTGAAGAAATGCGGTTTGAGCGCATACAGTTCTTGTCGCACAGACAACAACTTGGCCGCACCCTCAGGTGTTTTGGGCGGGAAAAATTCAAAACTGACGGGAATAGGATTTGAAGCGCTCATGACATTCTCCTGCGCACATGAATAAAAAATTCTCGGTTACCGTCACCACCGGTGACCGGACTGTCTAACCAATGCAAAACCTCGAATCCCGCTTGGTCACACGCCGATGTCAAACGCTGTTGCACTTGCGCGTACAAGCCGGGATCTTTGACTAAACCGCCCTTGCCTATGTCTGATGGCTGCAATTCAAACTGCGGTTTGACCAGCAACAACGCATGGGCGTTGTCTTTCATCAAGGCTGGCAACACAGGCAACACCAGCGTGAGCGAAATAAAGCTCAGGTCAGCCACCAGTAAATCGAAGCCGCTTTGGGGCGTGTACTGATGCAACGGCGAATCATCGGCTATCAAATTGCGTGCATTGATTTTTTCGAGGCAAATCACACGCGGGTGATTGCGCAATGCATCATGCAATTGCGCATGACCGACATCCACACCGACCACCTGCGCCGCACCGTTTTGCAACAAGCAATCGGTGAAGCCACCGGTCGACTGTCCAATGTCCAGACAATGCAAACCTTGAACCGCCAACCCCGTCAATTGCAATGCACCTGCCAACTTCAAACCGCCGCGCGACACAAACCGCGACTCGGCATCGTCCAGCAATTGCAATTCACATTCAGGCGGCAGCAAGACACCGTTTTTCTCGATGCGCTGCCAAGTGTGCAATGGATGTCGCCATTGCACACCCGAGGCAATCAAACGCTGGGCTTGTGAGCGCGATGCAGCCAGACCGCGCTCGACCAGCAACTGGTCAGCGCGCATCTGATCAATAGCGGTAAGTGTCGGCTTTGTACGGACCGCTTTTGCTCACGCCGATGTAAGAGGCTTGTTCGTCAGTGAGTTCGGTCAGCATGGCGCCGACTTTCTTCAAATGCAAACGCGCGACTTTTTCATCCAAGTGCTTGGGCAGCACATATACCTTGCCGTTTTCGTAATGGTCTTGGCGGGTGAACAATTCGATTTGCGCAATGGTTTGGTTGGCGAAGCTTGATGACATGACAAAACTGGGGTGACCAGTGGCGCAACCCAGGTTAACCAAACGGCCTTTGGCCAGCAAAGTGATTTTTTTGCCGTCAGGGAAGATGATGTGATCGACTTGCGGTTTGATCTCGTCCCATTGCAGTTTTTCCAGCGAAGCCACATCGATTTCGTTGTCGAAGTGACCGATGTTGCACACAATCGCTTCGTCTTTCATGGCGGCCATGTGCTCGTAACGGATGACGTTTTTGTTGCCGGTGGCAGACACAAAAATATCGGCTTTGTCGGCCGCGTATTCCATGGTCACGACTTTGTAGCCTTCCATGGCTGCTTGCAATGCATTGATCGGGTCGATTTCTGTCACCCACACTTGGGCGCTCAAAGCGCGCAAGGCCTGGGCAGAACCTTTGCCCACGTCACCGTAACCGGCCACCAAAGCCACTTTGCCAGCGATCATGACGTCGGTAGCGCGCTTGATGGAGTCCACCAAAGACTCGCGGCAGCCGTACAGGTTGTCAAACTTGCTCTTGGTCACAGAGTCGTTCACGTTGATGGCGCGGAACATCAATGTGCCTTTGGCAGCCATTTCGTTCAAGCGCAACACGCCGGTGGTGGTTTCTTCGGTCACGCCGATGATGTGCGCTGATTTGCG
>CANHLD010000184.1 GCA_947461325.1 Comamonadaceae bacterium | reverse complement strand
CCCGAGGAAATTGCTTATGCCCAAGGCTGGATCACGGCCGAGCAACTGGAGAAATTAGCGCAACCTTATAAATCGACTTCTTATGGTCAGTATTTATTAAACTTATTGGTTTATTGAGATGCCTTATTCCGTTGAACGCACCGCCCTAGACGAAGTTTTGCTTTTGCAACCGCGTGTATTTGCTGATGCTCGGGGTTTTTTCTTTGAAAGTTTTAACCAGCGCGAATTTAACAATGCCACCGGTTTGGATGTTTTATTTGTTCAAGATAACCACAGCAAGTCCCTTCACGGGGTTTTGCGCGGCCTGCATTTTCAAAAACAACACCCGCAAGGCAAATTGGTTCGGGTGCCCCAAGGACGCATATTTGATGTGGCCGTAGATATTCGTCCCAACTCAAAACAGTATGGCAAATGGACCGGGCATGTATTGGACAGCGAAAAACACCAGCAACTGTGGGTGCCAGCAGGTTTTGCGCATGGATTTGTGGTTTTAAGTGAAACCGCTGAAGTGATTTATAAAACCACGGATTATTGGGTGGCCAGCGATGAGGATGCGATTATTTGGAATGATCCCAGCATAGCCATCGACTGGCCTTTAAAAGATATTCAAGGCGAGCCGCTGCTGTCGGGCAAAGACGCAGCGGCCAGGTTATTTATTCAGCCTTGATTTCAGCCGTAGCCAATTGACCGGCGGCTTGTAAAGCCTGCACCCAAGCAGGTGTGCGTCCGCGTCCGGTCCAAGTTTGGGCGGGATTGGCAGGGTCACGGTATTTAGGCGCCACTTTGCGGCCTGCAGTGGCACGCTTGGCTTTAGGGGCCTTGGCAGCACCGGATTTGGCGGGTTTGGCTTTGCTTTTACCCCCCAAGGCCGCGGTGATGTGTTCGGCAGTTAAACCGGATGATTGTGCGAGTTTGACAATTTGAGCCAAAACTTTATCGTGTGAACGCGACATCAGGCGCTGTTCTTCTTTTTCCAGTTTAATTCTGGCGGCACGGATCTTTTCTAATTGGCTGACGGGACTCAGGCGTGACATATTTATTTCCTTATAAAAAACATTTACAGGCAGATATTATCAGACATATTGAATTATTTGAATATTTTATTTACATTTTTATAAACATTTAAATTATCAAATAAATAAAATCCGGTTTGATTCATTTAAAAATGAACCGCTAGAACGGTTCACAAAAAGCCGCCATGCTTGGTGCACAATGGCGGCATTTATTGAATCAAATGCATGAACAACTCTGACACTCATCATCAGGCATTCCGTGAACAGGCGCAGATTCTGGCCAAGGCGCTGCCTTATATCCGCCAGTTCCATGGCAAAACCATCGTCATCAAATACGGCGGCAACGCCATGACAGACCCGACGCTACAGGCGGATTTCGCGGCCGATGTGGTGTTGCTCAAATTGGTGGGCATGAATCCGGTGGTGGTGCACGGCGGCGGTCCGCAAATTGAAAATGCCCTGCACCGATTGGGTAAAAAAGGTGAATTTATTCAAGGCATGCGCGTGACAGATGCCGAAACCATGGAAGTGGTGGAATGGGTGTTGGCAGGTGAAGTGCAGCAAGACATTGTGGGCCTGATCAACCAGGCCGGCGGCAAAGCCGTTGGCCTGACCGGTCGTGACGGCGGCATGATCCGTGCGCAAAAATTGAAAATGCTGGACAACCAAAACCCCAGCATCGAGCATGATGTCGGGCAAGTCGGTGACATCACTTCGATTGACCCGTCCGTGGTCAAAGCCCTGCAGGAAGACGCCTTCATCCCCGTCATCAGTCCGATTGGATTTGGCGCACATAATGAAAGTTACAACATCAATGCGGATGTCGTGGCCTCTAAACTGGCCACCGTGCTCAAAGCGGAAAAACTGGTGTTGCTGACCAACACCGCCGGTGTGCTGGACAAAGCGGGTCAGTTGCTGACCAACCTGAGCGCCCGCCAGATTGATGGTTTGTTCGCAGACGGCACCATCAGCGGCGGTATGCTGCCCAAGATCAGCGGCGCGCTTGATGCCGCTAAAAGTGGCGTGAATGCGGTACACATCATTGACGGACGCATATCGCACGTTTTGTTATTGGAAATTTTGACCGACCAAGCTTTTGGCACCATGATTCGTTCGCACTGATTTCCAGAGGAGACTGTCCTATGGCTGATGAGCAAAACCCAGCTACTGTCGCAGAAGAAGTGGCACGCAAGCGACCCAAGCCGGGTGAGCGACGCATTCAGATATTGCAGGCACTTGCAGCCATGCTCGAGCAGCCCGGCGCTGAGCGCATCACCACCGCTGCGTTGGCCGCGCGTTTACAGGTCAGCGAAGCCGCGCTCTACCGGCATTTCGCCAGCAAGGCGCAAATGTTCGAAGGTTTGATTGAATTCATTGAAACCAGTGTGTTCAGTTTGCTCAACCAGATCGCTGACGGCCCGCATGACCCCATAGACAAATTAAAACGCATGTTGCTGGTGTTGCTGCAATTTGCCGAGCGTAATCCCGGCATGGCGCGAGTGATGGCGGGGGATGCATTGGTGTTCGAGAACGACAGATTGCACCAGCGCATGAATTTGTTTTTTGACAAAGTCGAAGCCAGTTTGCGACAGGTGTTGCGCGACGGGGTTTCTGCTTCTGCAACGCCTTCTGTTGACGCGCAAGTGCAGGCTTCAGTCGCCGTGTCTTTCGTCATCGGGCGTTTGCACCGTTTCGCGCGCTCGGGTTACAAGCGCTCGCCGGTTGAGCACTTGGATGCCAGTTTGAAGCTGATGTTTTGAGCTAACTGACCGATCATCTCCTATAGGTGTTATTACTAGCTTCAAGCATGTTGATAATGGCATGCTTTCACAGATAAACCAAGGACACCCACAGATGAACCAATTAGATATGCAAGGCCGCCATGCGGTGGTCACCGGCGGCGCCAGTGGTTTGGGTTTAGCGATAGTGCATCGCTTGTTGCATTCAGGCGCACGGGTCACCATTTGGGATTACGACCCAAAGGGCATGGACAAAGCGGTGTCTGAACTGCGTCAGCACTGGCCCCAAGCCACCATCGAAGCTGTGCAAGTCAATTTGACCCAGCATGCGCAAGTGGTGGATGCCGTCAAGAAAACATTGGCGTATGCAGATGTGGATGCGTTGGTTAACAGCGCCGGCATCAGCGGCCCGAACATGAAGAGCTGGGATTACCCGTTGGACGATTGGCACAAGGTGTTCGACATCAACGTCAACGGCTTGTATTACTGCTGCCGCGAATTGGTGCCGCACATGAAGGCGCGCAACAAAGGCCGCATCGTGAATATCGCTTCTGTGGCTGGTAAAGACGGTAACCCCAACGCCAGCGCTTACAGCGCCAGCAAAGCCGCAGTGATTGCACTCACCAAATCCATCGGCAAAGAACTCGCCGACACCGCGATTTGCGTCAACTGTGTCACCCCGGCGGCAGTCAAAACACCGATCTTCGATCAACTCACGCCCGAGCATATACAGTTCATGCTGAGCAAAATTCCCATGGGACGTTTTGGCACACCCGATGAAATCGCCGCCATGGTGGCCTGGTTGTGCACCGATGATTGTTCTTTTTCCACCGGCGCCACCTTCGATTTGTCCGGTGGCAGATCCACGTATTGATTTTTTTTCAGGAGCAGATATGAAACTTGTACGTTACGGCGCAGTTGGCCGCGAGAAACCCGGCTTGATTGATGCCGACGGCAAATTGCGCGATTTGTCAGGTGTCATCAAAGACATCACCCCCGAGCATTTGAGCGACAAAGAGTTGTCGAAAAT
>CANHLD010000183.1 GCA_947461325.1 Comamonadaceae bacterium | reverse complement strand
TTGCCACTGTTCCAGGGCGCGCTGCAAAGTGCGGTCGCTGCCCAGGTCCACGTTGTTGGGGATTTTTTCGCTGTAGTTGATGGCTGACATGACTTACTCCAGAGTGTTTAAAAAAATTTAAATAGATTCAGACGCGGTTCATGTCAAAAGCGGCTTTCTCGCCTTTGCCATACACCTTCAATGCGCCTTTGTCGCCAACCGCGTTCGGGCGGTTAAAGATCCAGTTTTGCCAAGCCGACAAGCGGCCGAAGATGCGTGTTTCCATGGATTCTTTTTGGCTGAAACGCAAGTTCGCTTCCAAACCGGTGAGTGAGTCGGGCGACATGGCCGCGCGTTCTTCGATGGCGATGCGAATTTCATCGGCCCAGTCGATGTCGTCTGGTGCTGCTGTCACCAATCCCAATGCCAAGGCTTTGTCAGCATCCAACTGCTGACCCGCCACCGCACGCACGGCTTCCATCGGAGCGGTCTCTTCGTAAAAGCGGCGCTGCAAACGCGACTGGTGATTCACCATCGGGAACACACCGAAATTGACATCACTCAAAGCGATATGCGGCGCGTTGTCGGGCGCATCCGGCAAAGAAAGCATGTAAGCGCGGTCAGCGGCAAACGCCAATTCGGCCAGCGTGCCTGCAAAACAAGAACCTTCATCAATCAACGCAAACATGGAACGCGAAGACACATCCAAACGCGCCAGCGTACGACGCAGCAAGCCTGTGGTTTCTTTGACCAGCCAGTGGTCTTGGTGCTGCATAAGTACAGCGTCAGATTGCAAAGCCAATGTGGCGTCACCGTCAGTGCGCAACAACCACGTGCCGATGTCGAGTTCGTTGGTGCGCAGGCTCAAAATCGCGTCATCCAATTCACGCGCCATTTGCAACGGGTACCAGCTGTCGCCTGCGGCTTGAATGTCAGCCATGGTGGTCAACACCTTGCCGACAGGCGCTGACACGCACACCGTGGCGGTGCGTTTGTCGCGGTCAATATCCACTTTCACATAGGTGTAGTGCAAGCTGTCTGCGCTAACAGTTTTGTTCAACGGATTGAGTTTCACGCCTTGGCCTTTGGTACCCGCGCCTGCGCGTTGGCTTTTCGCTGCCAACTGTGCAGCACGCTCCGACACAGCCGTGGTGAATTGCGCGGGCTTGGCAATCGCGTCTACCAAGCGCCAATCAACGGCACGCTGGCCGCGCACGCCTTCCACGCTGGTGCAAAACACATCGGCATGGTCGTGGCGCACATGGCGTTTGTCGGTGATGCGGGTCAGGCCACCCGTGCCGGGCAACACGCCGAGCAATGGCACTTCAGGCAGCGACACGCTGCTGGAGCGGTCATCAACCAACAATATCTCGTCACACGCCAAGGCCAGTTCATAACCGCCACCGGCACACGCGCCGTTAACAGCAGCCAGAAATTTCAAACCGCCGTGGCGGCTGCTGTCTTCCAAACCATTGCGTGTTTCATTGGTGAATTTGCAAAAATTGACCTTCCACGCATGCGTGGACAAACCCAGCATGAAGATGTTGGCGCCAGAGCAAAAAATGCGGTCTTTCAAACTGGTGACTACCACCGCTTTCACCTCGGGGTGCTCGAAGCGCAAACGCTGCACGGCATCGTTCAACTCTATGTCCACGCCCAGGTCATAAGAATTGAGCTTGAGTTTGTAACCAGGCGCAATGCCGCCGTCTTCTTGTATATCCAGCGACAAGGTGGCAATGTCCTCTTCTATCTTGTAGGACCAATGCCGGTATTGCTCTGGATGGGTTTGGTAATTGACTGCTGCTGGTTTATTCATCACTTCTTTCTTCTTTCAATGTGTTCACGCAAGTTTCAATGCAAACTTCAATTCTTGGGTCAAAGCAGAAACGCATTCTTTGAGCGGTTGGGCACTGGTGTCAAAACTTTGATGGGCTTTGGCATAAAAAGGGGCGCGTTCGTTCAAAATATGCTTTAAGTCATCTAAGGCTTGTGAACTGCCAGCCATGGGGCGCATATCGCCTTGCGCCATGACGCGGTTCAAGTGGTCTTCAGGCTTGGCTTGCAACCAAATCGTCATACAAGCGCCCAACATTTTTTCCCACGCCAAATGGTCCATGGCGATGCCGCCGGTGCTGGCGATCACCATGGGCAGGTCACTGGCCAAGGCTTCATCTAGCGCACGCAGTTGGTAACGTTGGTAAGCCAGCGGTCCATACAAACTGTGAATTTCATTGGTGGTGCATCCAGCGAGTTTTTCAATTTCTCGGCTGAGTTCGACAAATTGAAGTTGCATTTCATTGGCAATGCTTTGACCTATCGTGGTTTTGCCCGCACCGCGCAAACCCACGAGCGCAATTTTTCGTTTGCCTAGATTTTTTTTGGCCATCAAGAGTTGGGTGAGAAACCCATGCACCATGTTCAATTCAGATTCATCTCTGGCCATTAACAACTGGTTGATCGCCTTGAGTTGCGGGTGGCGCAGATTGAAGTCAGACAACAAATCGGTGATTTCACAGTCGAGGGCTTGCGAAACCTGCAACAAAATCATGATGGATGCATTGCCTGTGCCTGTTTCCAGCGAAGCCAAATGACGTTCCGACACATTGGCCGCCAACGCCAATTCTTTGCGTGTCCATTTGCGCTGACCGCGTAACCACCGAACTTGGTGGCCAATCACTTGCAGCAATGGTGAGTAAACAGGGGTGTGGCTCAACGTCATAGATGCATTTTAATACATGTACCCCACATAATGCCGCGATATTTTTTGAATTTATGCAATAAATTGCTTAATTTGGTGACTCTTTTACAAATTTAATTCTTTATGAGACAAAAAAGAAATTTGTTAGTTTTATTTATTGTTTATAGACTTAAATAAAGATATTATTTAATTACTTATAACCCACCAATGGAGTATTTTTCATGGAAAACCGAGCAGTCAATCAAGTGCCAACTGAGACAAAAAAACAATCAACTAAACAAAAAGGCTACAGCATCATCGAACTCTCGATTGCGCTGGCCATTATTTCCATCATTTTGGTGACATCCTTGGCGGGCGTTCAACGTGTCTTGCGATCAAACAACGTCAACAACGACTTAAGAAATATCAATTTGGCTGTGGCTTCTCTCACAGCGCTGTCAGCCACCCAAACCAGCACCAGTGGCGTCACTATGGCTAACTTAGTGGGTTTGAAAGTGTTTGATGGCTTTGCCGTAGATACCGTCAATTCAAAAGTGACTAATGCTTTTGGAGGGCAAATCACTGTAGCCAGCAACTCTAACGCGATTGACGGATACCCGGCCAATTCAGGTTTCATGATTTACTCTAACAATATTCCTAGCGAGGCATGCCCAGATTACATCAACGGTATAGCCACACTTTCACCAAACATTACAACCACCAATTCATCAGCTCCCAGTGTTGCTGGTGCGGTTTACGCCACAGCGGTTAAATCTGGTGGAGGTGCATACAGTTTGGCGACACTTGCGACTGCATGCAAGATTGAAGCTGCTAACCCCAAAATTTCTATCGCTGCGTTTGTAGGCAAAACTTGAATTGATGCCTAGCCATGAAAAATTCGGTTCACTGGCAATCCGCTTACTTTGCATGCATGATGCTGCTCATGCCAGCATCACACGTGCATGCTCAGATTGTCAGTCCTGAATCGGATATCGATTGGCGCAAATCACCCAAACCCTTGCTTCAACCCAACGAGAAAAAACAGACTCCCGCCCACATCCCACCGATAGCGGTGGAGTCTGTTTCACCCATTTGGTCTTTAGAACTCGCTGACGGCACCCTCTCCAACACGTTGTCGCGCTGGAGCCG
>CANHLD010000182.1 GCA_947461325.1 Comamonadaceae bacterium | reverse complement strand
GCACACGTGCGTGCCGGCGAACTCATACCCGAACGTTTACTCAATCCCCAAGAAATCCAATCCTTACTCGAGAGTGCTGCATGACTTTACAAATTAGAAACATCGCCATCATTGCCCACGTTGACCACGGTAAAACCACCATGGTTGACCAGTTGCTGCGCCAATCAGGCACGTTTGCCGAACACGAAAAAGTGGTTGACACCGTCATGGACAACAACGCGATTGAGCGTGAACGCGGCATCACTATTCTGGCGAAAAACTGCGCGGTCAGTTGGCAAGGCACACACATCAACATCGTCGACACACCCGGACACGCAGACTTCGGCGGCGAAGTCGAACGTGCTTTGTCCATGGTCGACGGTGTGGTGTTGCTCATCGATGCGCAAGAAGGCCCGATGCCGCAAACCCGCTTCGTCACCAAGAAAGCATTGGCGCTGGGCTTGAAGCCCATCGTCGTGGTGAACAAAGTGGACAAGCCCGGTTCACGCCCCAGCGTCGTCATCAACCAAGCGTTTGAGTTGTTTGACAAACTCGGCGCCACGGATGAGCAACTCGACTTCCCCGTGGTTTATGCCTCCGGTATCAACGGCTGGTCTTCACTGGTTGAAGGCGAGCAGGGCGAGCAATGGGGCCCGGACATGTCAGCGCTGTTTGAAACTGTTTTGAAACACGTGCCGCCTCAACAAGGCGACCCTTCTGCACCTTTGCAATTGCAAATTTCTGCGCTCGATTTTTCCACGTTTGTGGGTCGCATCGGTGTCGGCCGCATCAGCGCCGGTACCATCAAGCCCGGCATGGATGTGGTGGTGATGGCGGGTGAAGAAGGCGCGCCGGTCAAAGGCCGTGTCAACCAGGTGTTGAAGTTCCAAGGCTTGGACCGTATACAAGCCACCGAAGCCGGGCCCGGCGACATTGTGCTGATCAACGGCATCACCGACATCGGTATTGGTGTGACCATCACCGACCCGCTGAACCCCAAGCCGCTGCCCATGTTGAAGGTGGATGAACCCACCTTGACCATGAATTTCTGCGTGAACACCTCGCCGCTGGCAGGCCGCGAAGGCAAATACGTGACCAGTCGCCAAATTTGGGACCGCTTGCAAAAAGAACTGCAAGCCAACGTGGCTTTGAAAGTGAAAGAAACCGACGAAGATGGTATTTTTGAAGTCTCCGGCCGAGGTGAATTGCACTTGACCATTTTGTTGGAGAACATGCGCCGCGAAGGCTATGAATTGGCCGTCTCCAAACCGCGCGTTGTGTACCGCGAGATCAATGGCGAGCGTTGCGAACCCATCGAGTTGGTGACCGCTGACATTGAAGAAATACACCAAGGCGGCGTTATGCAAGCTTTGGGTGAGCGCAAAGGCGACTTGGTCAATATGGAATCTGACGGACGCGGTCGTGTTCGCTTGGAATACCGTATTCCGGCGCGTGGCTTGATTGGTTTCACCACCGAGTTTTTGAACTTGACGCGCGGCTCTGGCTTGATCTCGAATATTTTCGACCGCTACGAAGCGCACAAAGGCGAGATCGGTGGTCGTAAAAACGGCGTGCTGATTTCCATGGATGACGGTGAAATTTTCACTTACGCCTTGGGCAAACTGGACGACCGTGGCCGCATGTTCGTCAAACCCAACGACCCGGTGTATGAAGGCATGATCGTCGGCATTCACAGCCGGGACAACGACCTGGTCGTGAACGCCACCCGCACCAAACAATTGACCAACTTCCGTGTCTCCGGCAAAGAAGACGCGATCAAAATCACCCCGCCTATTCAGTTGACGCTGGAATATGGTGTGCAGTTCATCGAAGACGATGAGTTGGTCGAGATCACGCCCAAAAGCGTGCGCTTGCGCAAGCGCCATTTGAAAGAGCACGAGCGCAAACGCGCCAGCCGCGAAGGCTAAGCCGCTTCGCCATGAACATCAGGCTGAGTCACGCACAAGCCTTGTGCCTGATGGTGCTGGCCACCTTGCTGTGGTCCATCGCCGGTGTGGTGTCGCGCCAGATCACTCAGGCTCAGGGTTTTGAAGTCACGTTCTGGCGCAGTTTTTTCACGGCGCTGAGTTTGGTTCTTGGACTCACGATTGCCACGCGCGGCAGTGTGTGGCGCCTTAGTGCATTTAGCTCACGCACGCTGTGGCTGTCCGGGCTGTGCTGGTCGGTCATGTTCACCGCGTTCATGCTTGCCATGACCATGACCACCGTGGCCAATGTGCTGATCACTTTGTCGCTCGGTCCTTTGCTGACCGCTTTGCTGCACCGTTTGTTGGGTGGTCAGGCTTTGTCACGCCAAACTTGGGGCGCGATTGCCTTGGCAGCTGTGGGCATAGGCTATATGTTTGTGTCGCAAATACAGCTCGACGGCGGTCAGCACCTCAAGGGCATGTTGGTCGCAGCCTGCGTGCCCATGGCCGGTTCGGTGCAATGGAACCTCATGAAAACCCGTCAAGCGGACGTGGCGCAAACCAATATGTTGCCAGCCATTTTGATTGGCGCTGTGCTGTCTTGCTTGTTCACTGCACCGCTGGCGTTTCCTGCGCTGGCGAATGCAAGCGATATGCAATGGTTGGCCTTGCTGGGCGTGTTTCAATTGGCTCTGCCTTGCACGCTGGCTGTGTGGAGTTCGCAAGTGTTGAAGCCGCATGAAGTGGCCTTGCTGGCATTGTTAGAGGTTTTGTTCGGCATCAGTTGGGCCTGGTGGGGCGCAGGTGAAGCACCTGCACAAGCGGTGATGCTTGGCGGCGGTCTGGTGTTGATAGCGCTGGCAGGAAACGAATATGCAAGTTGGAGGCAACGCAATGCATAAATCACATATTGAATTGCATAACGGTGATGTGTTGGCACAGGTCAGTGGTCATGTCGGTTTGATCACACTGAATCGCGCCAAGGCATTGAACGCTTTGTCGTTGTCTATGGTGCGCGACATCACGCAGGTGTTGCTGGCTTGGCAAACGGACAGCAGCGTGAAAGCGGTCGCTATGCGCGGCATGGGGCGCGAGGGTGCGTTCGGTGCGTTTTGCGCGGGCGGTGACATACGGTTTTTTCACCAAGCCGCGCTGGCCGGTGACCCGCAACTGGAAGATTTCTTCACTGAAGAATACGCACTCAATCATTTGATACACCGCTATGTCAAACCTTGCATGGTGTTCATGGACGGTGTGGTCATGGGCGGCGGCATGGGTTTGGCGCAAGGTGCCAGCTTACGCATAGCTACCGACAAAACCAAAATGGCCATGCCCGAGACCATGATTGGGTTGTTCCCCGATGTGGGCGGCGGTTATTTCCTCAGCCGCTGCCAAGGCGCATTGGGCGAATACTTGGGCCTTACCGGGCACATGTTGAATGGTGCTGACGCGGTGTTTGCAGGTTTGGCCGATGTGTTGTGCCCAAGTGCCGACTTGAACGCGCTGTGGGATGCGTTGCCAAAGATGGATTGGCAAAACCCAACACAAGCTTTGCAACAACTGACGCAGCCTTATACAGATGCCACCGCAGAGGCCAAAGCACACACACCGGCTTGGTGGAACGACAGCTTGAACAAGGTGTTTGGTTTGGCTGATGTGCAAGCCATGGCCAATGCATTGGCGGCAATCACAGATGAATTGTCAGCAGCTGCTTTGCAGGCGCTGCGCAAGCGTTCACCGCTGATGCTGGCCGTGACCTTGGAGCAAATACGCCGCGCCCGCCACATGGGACTGGCCGATGAATTGCGCATGGAACGAGACATGGTGAGACACAGTTTTCAACCGACGCATTTGCAGCGCGGCCCGGCGCACAGTGACACGGTAGAGGGCATACGTGCGCT
>CANHLD010000181.1 GCA_947461325.1 Comamonadaceae bacterium | reverse complement strand
GTGCCCTATTGCATCGATTTGATCGGCGGGCCATATATGCAAACTCGGGACGCGTTTTGCAAAGCTTTCCGGCCTAAGACTGCTGTGAGAGCCTACACACCGCCGGACTGAGTCTCAGTCCTTGATCATTTGGAATTTCACCTGATCAATATCGAAATACATTTTGTCAAAGAACAATTCGCTAGAGGCTGAACCACTGCCTACCAATCGCAAATTAGCTGACTGAGGACTGTTTATGACCGCGTCCTCTGGCGAATAATTCAGTGTAGAGAACACGTATTTTTCCAGCGAGCGTAAAAAAACTGAAAACCCGGGCACATTGAGCTGCGCCGGGTCATCGCACACCATCCACCAATGTGAGTGGAATTGGTTCGGTGCAAACAATTGCAATTTCACCAAACAATCGCTGACCATCAAGCCGTATTGCTCCACAGTGAATGACAACTCGGCATTGAAATTGCCGTCCTCCAAATGCTGAAAACTCAGGCTGTGCGGATGAAGTTTGATGAAACCGGCCATATGGATCAGAATCGGTTTGAAACTACTTGGCTTTAAGTGGGGTTAATCAATCAGCTTATTCAGCTTTTCAATATCGGCGTGAATATTTTTAGCGGCGTCCTGCGGCACGCAATCGGAAGCGTTCAACGAGCCTTGCGACAATTTTTCCAAAGCCTGCCACAGCATAGCGATTTGCTTGTCCTGCTCTGCCGTGTAGTCGATCAGGCCGCGAATCGCTTGGCTGAGCGGATCGTCGTTTTGCGTCACGCCGTAAGCGGAAAAACCCATCTTTGAAGCCACTTCCTCGCGCACCGCATCGGTTTTTGCTTCGATGATGCGCGCCGGGTTGCCAACTGCCGTCGCACCAGCAGGCACGGGCTTGGTGAGCACCGCGTTACTGCCGATCTTGGCACCATCGCCCACAGTGAATCCGCCCAGCACTTTGGCACCGGCACCGACCACCACATTGCGACCCAGGGTCGGGTGGCGCTTGGCACCTTTGTACAAGGAGGTGCCGCCTAAGGTCACGCCTTGGTAAATTGTGCAGCCATCGCCGATCTCGGCGGTTTCACCGACCACCACGCCCATGGCGTGATCGAAGAACACGCCATAGCCGATGACCGCAGCAGGATGGATTTCAATACCGGTCAAAAACCGCGATACATGCGAGATAAAACGCCCCAACCACTTCAATCCAAGACCCCAACAGGCATGCGCAAAACGGTGCAGCACCACGGCGTGCAAACCGGGGTAGCAGGTCAACACCTCGAACCAGCTGCGCGCGGCAGGGTCACGGTCGAGAATCGTTTGTATGTCTGAGCGAATTCTTAAAAACATGCAATGAGTCTAACTTTTTCGCTGTGAGGTCTGCGCCATGGCCTTGGCAATGCCCCGCAGTATGTGCACTTCTTCTTCGCTCAAAGCCGCGCGGTTGAACAACTGGTTCAAGCGTGGCATCAGCTTTTTCGGGGCTTGCGGGTCGAGAAAGCCGATGTCAGTCAGCGATTGTTGCCAATGCGACAGCAAACCCGCTATTTGCGCGGCATCGGCTTGCACAGACGGCTCTACCCCATCCTGCACTGCAAACCCGCCCAACGCCAGCCGCCATTCATAGGCGATGACCTGTACCGCGCCGGCAATGTTCAGTGAGCCGAAATTCGGGTCAGTGGGAATGCTCAGCGCTACGTGGCAGCGGTACACATCTTCGTTTTTCATGCCGAAACGCTCGGAGCCAAACAAAAACGCCATGCCGCCGCCGGTTTGGGGGGGCTGCGTCAGTTGCGTGAAATGCTCTCTGGGCGTGCGCGTCGGCGGGCCGAAATCGCGCGGTGTCATCGCCGTGGCGCACAGGTGTGTCATGCCGTCCAGCGCCTCGTCCAGCGTGTCAACAATGCGGGCCTTTTCAAGCACGTTCAGCGCACCGCTGGCGCGTTGAATGGTTTCCTCGCGGCGCAACACATTGGCCCAACGCGGCCGCACCAGCACCAGATCGTCAAAACCCATGACACGCATGGCGCGCGCGGTCGCACCGACGTTGCCGGCGTGGCTGGTTTCGATCAGGATGAAGCGTGTGTGCATGGGACTAAAATAAGCCCTATTGTCGCCGCCCGCTCTGCCGGGCGTGTTTTTTTGCTCCAGACGCTGCTTGTACGCGTTCAACACAGGCTTGTCGCTTCCCCCTCATGACCACCACCGCTTCCACCTCTTCCATTCACCCCATGCTCAACATCGCCATCAAGGCGGCACGGGCGGCGGGATCTATCATCAACCGCGCAGCCTTGGATGTTGAGTCAGTGCGCGTATCGAAAAAAATGGAAAACGACTTTGTCACCGAAGTCGATCAGGCCAGCGAAAAAATCATCATCGAGACTTTGCTCAATGCATATCCTGACCACGGCATTCTGGCGGAAGAATCGGGCACGACGCATGGCAACCCAAATGCAGAACACGTGTGGATCATCGACCCGCTGGACGGCACCACCAACTTCATCCATGGCTTTCCTTTTTACTGTGTCAGTATCGCGCTGCAAAGCCGTGGCCGTTTAGAGCAGGCCGTGGTGTTTGACCCGACGCGCAACGATTTGTTCACATCCACACGCGGACGCGGTGCTTTTCTCAATGACCGCCGCCTGCGCGTGAGCAAACGCATACGCATGAACGAATGCCTGATCACCACCGGTTTTCCGTTTCGTGAAGGCGATGATTTCACGGCTTACCTGAGCATGATGGGCGAAGTGATGAAACGTACCGCTGGTGTGCGCCGACCCGGCGCCGCTGCCTTGGATTTGGCTTATGTGGCCGCCGGCTTCAGCGATGGTTTTTTCGAAACCGGCTTACAGCCTTGGGACATGGCTGCAGGCGCGTTATTGATTACCGAAGCTGGCGGACTGGTGGGCAACTTCACAGGCGAAGCCGATTATTTGCACCAGCATGAATGTTTGGCGGCCAACCCCAAGGTCTACGGCCAAATGGTGACTTTGCTGCAACCCTATTCCAAGTTTTCCGGCGTAGCTGATAAGGCGGTGGCAGCTCAAGCTATTGCGGAGTTGCGCCAAGACATTGACAAAGCCAATTAATTCATGATCAGCGCTGCGTGACCATGGCAGACACATCAACCCATACGCCCATGATGACCCAGTACCTGGGTCTGAAAGCAGACTTTCCGCAGACGCTGCTGTTCTACCGCATGGGAGACTTTTACGAGCTGTTGTTTGAAGATGCGGAAAAAGCCGCGCGACTGCTGGACATCACTTTGACACAACGCGGTCAGTCTGCCGGACAACCGGTGGTCATGGCCGGTGTGCCGTTTCATTCGGTAGACAGTTACTTGTCGCGCTTGATCAAACTCGGCGAGTCAGTCGCCATTTGCGAACAAGTGGGTGAAGTCGGCGGCAAAGGACCGGTCGAGCGCAAAGTGGTTCGCGTGGTCACGCCCGGCACATTGACCGATGCCGAATTGTTAAACGACAAAACCGAGGCCTATGTGTTGGCGGTACACGCCGGTGAACGCGCAGGCAAAGCAGCAGGTTGCGGGCTGGCGTGGCTGAGCGTGACCGAAGGTGAATTGCGTTTGGCTGAATGTGCTGCCGATCAATTGCCTGCATGGATAGCCCGTATTTCTCCCAGCGAAGTGATTTTCAGCAGCGAACTGCCCGCGCATTTGCTGCCCTTGCTGTCCAGTGTGAGCGTGAAATCCGAGCGGCCTTCGTGGGCGTTTGACAGTAGCTTGGGACAACGCAAGTTGCTCGAGCAATTACATGTCGCATCCTTGGAAGCTTGGCAGGCGCAAGATTTGGTGCAAGCGCACGCAGCTGCCTCTGCGTTGCTGGCTTATGCAGAACACACGCAAGGACGCAGCCT
>CANHLD010000180.1 GCA_947461325.1 Comamonadaceae bacterium | reverse complement strand
TTCACCCAAGCAGTGTGGTGGAGGAGGCTGGATTCGAACCAGCGTAGGCGTAAGCCAACAGATTTACAGTCTGCCCCCTTTAGCCACTCGGGCACCCCTCCAGCGAGCCAAAGACTATAGCACAGGTTTGGCTTTCATAAATAACTTGCAACTATTAACGTAAAGCTTTGCTGTGGCAGTTTAATTTTCTAAATCCCATTTGAAATCAACGCCTTGCGAAGCTAGCCATGAGTGTGAGGCCGAAAAATGACGGCACCCGATAAAGGGGGTGGTGCCGCGCAGGGCTGACAAGGGCGACGGATGGTTAGCTAACAGTAACAATTTTTCTCCGGTTTGGGCGGCTTCGATGATAGGTCGCTTGGCTTGGGCATGCGCGCCCCAAAGCAAAAAAACCACCGGTTGCGGTTGCTCGGCCACCTTGCGAATGATGGCGTCAGTCAACAACTCCCACCCTTGACCGGCGTGAGATGCTGCCTGGCCATCCTCGACAGTCAAACAGGCATTGAGCAACAAAACACCTTGTTTTGCCCAAGGCAACAGAGAACCGCTCATGGGAGGTTGCAGCCCCAAGTCGGCGTGTAGCTCTTTGAAAATATTGCGAAGCGAGGGGGGCACAGCCACCCCTTCAGGCACCGAAAAAGACAAGCCCTCGGCCTGCCCTTCCCCGTGGTAGGGGTCCTGCCCCAGCAACACCACCCGCACTTGCGTGAGCGGTGTGTGCCAAAGCGCTCGCATAGGCTCAGGCGGAAAAATTTTTGCGCCCTCTGCAATGCGTTGATTCAAAAAAGATTGCAGTGACAGCCCGGCTTGACTTTGCCAGAACGCGCTCAACAAAGGTTGCCATGACGCATGGGTTTGCCACTTTGCCGGGTCGGCACGGGTCAAGCGCAAAGGCTTAGTCTCCAAACAACTGCGCCAACGCTTCACCCGGTTCGGCCGCCCGCATAAAGGCTTCGCCGACCAGGAAAGCCTGCACGCCAGCATCACGCATGCGACGTACATCCGCTTGCGTGGCAATGCCGCTTTCAGTGATCAACAAACGATCGACAGGCAAGTCTTTAAGCAAGTCCAAGGTAGTGTCTAAAGATACTTCAAAGGTACGCAAATTGCGGTTGTTCACACCGAAGAGTTTGGTCTTTAACTTCAAAGCACGTTGCATTTCCGAGGCGTCATGCACCTCAACCAGCACCGCCATATCTAGGCTGTGCGCCACTGCCTCAAACTCGGCCATTTGGGCATCGTCCAAACTGGCTGCGATCAGCAGCACGCAGTCCGCGCCCATGGCGCGCGACTCGTAAATTTGGTAGATATCGACCATGAAATCCTTGCGCAACACCGGCAGATCGCAAGAGGCGCGCGCTTGTTTCAAATAATCGGTGCTGCCTTGAAAATACATTTCATCGGTCAAGACAGACAAACAAGCGGCGCTGATTTTGCCGTCGCCGTAGGCGTAACTTTGCGCAATATCAGCTGGAATAAAGTCTTCCCGCAATAAGCCTTTGGACGGACTGGCCTTTTTGATTTCAGCAATCACAGCGGCATGACCTTTGGCCATCTTGGCTCGCAATGCAGCCTCGAAACCACGCGTCATGACACGGCTTTCAGCATCTGCGCGCATGGCGGCAAACGGTATTTTTTTCAACCGAAGCGCAACTTCCTCGTGCTTGGTAGCCACTATTTTGTTAAGTATGTCGCTCACTGCGTTTCCTTGTTTTCTTCCAACACTCAGCGGTTGGTGTATGAAATGAACTGGTTCAATTTCTCAAGCGCCTGTCCATTGGCCAGCACTTGCTGAGCCAACTTCAATCCGTCTTGCATGGTGGGTGCGACATTGGCGGCATACAAGGCCACACCTGCATTGAGCGCCACTATATTGAGTGCTGCACCAGGCTGGTTGTTCAAAACTGCTTTGAGCATATCCCTCGAATCTTCGGGCGTCTCAACTCGCAAAGCGCGGTGACTCGACATGGTCAAGCCGAAGTCTTCGGGGTGAATCTCGTACTCGGTGACCTCGCCATTTTTCAACTCGCCCACCAAAGTCGATGCGCCCAAGCTGACCTCGTCCATGCCGTCGCGCCCGTACACGACCACCGCGTGTTCAGCGCCAAGTCGTTGCAAGGCACGCACTTGGATACCGACCAGATCCGAGTGAAACACGCCCATCAATATGTTGGGCGCAGAAGCCGGGTTGGTCAACGGTCCCAGGATATTGAAAATGGTTCGCACTCCGAGTTCTTTGCGTACTGGCGCCACATTTTTCATGGCCGGGTGGTGGTTGGGCGCAAACATAAAGCCTATACCGGTTTGAGTAATGCAATCGGCAATCGCCGTCGGTTTTAAGTTGATGTTGATGCCCAGGTTTTCCAACACATCAGCGCTGCCGCTTTTGCTGCTGACGCTGCGCCCGCCGTGCTTGCTGACCCGCGCGCCTGCTGCTGCTGCGACAAACATGGCGCAGGTGGAAATATTGAAAGTGTGAGAACCATCACCGCCCGTGCCGACGATATCGACCAAATGATTGCGGTCTGCCACTTCCACTTTGGTGGAGAACTCACGCATGACTTGTGCCGCAGCTGTGATCTCACCGATGGTTTCTTTTTTGACACGCAAGCCGGTGAGTATGGCGGCCGTCATCAACGGTGTGATTTCTCCGTTCATGATCATGCGCATGAGGTGCAGCATTTCATCGTGGAAGATTTCCCGGTGCTCAATGGTGCGTTGCAGTGCTTCGCTGGCAGTGATGGTCATGTGTTCTCCGCAAACAATGTAAATCCCTCAGAAGCTAAATTTGAATCCATCTCCGAAGATGGCCTCCATACCCACAAGTCAATCCAGGATTCGTACCCGCGATTGAGGGCCTGCGCCGTGCAATGGAGGTGCAAGTCTTGCGGCTTCACGACACCGTGTGTAAAAAGTTTTTCAACAAAGCGTGTCCATGCTCAGTGAGTATGGACTCGGGGTGAAACTGCACACCTTCAACTTGCAAGCTGCGGTGGCGCACACCCATGATTTCACCGTCCTCGGTCCAAGCGGTGACCTCAAGTTCGGCAGGCAGCGTGGCGCGCTCAATCGCTAGCGAGTGGTAACGGTTCACGGTGTAGGCTTGAGGCAAGCCCGCAAACACGCCTTGCTGCGTGGTGTGAATGACACTGGTTTTACCGTGCATGAGTTGCTGAGCGCGGATGATGTGTCCGCCAAATGCAGCACCAATGCTTTGGTGTCCCAGACAGACTCCGAGCACGGGCAGCTTACCAGCGAAATACTTGATGGCTGCGACAGAAATACCGGCTTCAGCGGGCGAACACGGGCCGGGCGACACCACCAAATGTGTCGGCGCGAGGGCCTCAATTTGCCCGATAGTGATTTCGTCATTGCGAAAAACATCGATAGTTGCACCCAGTTCACCAAAGTACTGCACCAGGTTGTAGGTGAAGCTGTCGTAGTTATCGATCATCAGGAGTTTCATTCCAAACCCTCCTCGACCAATTCACTGGCGCGCAGCAAGGCGCGTGCCTTGTGTTCGGTTTCGCGCCATTCCATTTCAGGTATGGAGTCGGCCACCACGCCTGCGGCCGCTTGCACATACAGAGTGTTGTTCTTGATGATGCCGGTGCGAATAGCAATAGCCACGTCCATGTCGCCGGCAAAACTCAAGTAGCCGCAAGCACCGCCGTAGATGCCGCGCTTGACCGGTTCGAGTTGATCGATGAGTTCCATGGCGTGCACCTTGGGCGCACCGGTGAGCGTGCCAGCGGGGAAAGTGGCGCGCAACACATCCATGCTGCTCATGCCGTCTTTGAGCAAGCCCTCGACATTGCTGACGATATGCATCACATGGCTGTAGCGCTCCACCGCAAACGCCTCGGTGACTTTGACGCTGCCGGTTTTG